>CALKYB010000049.1 GCA_938003565.1 uncultured bacterium | reverse complement strand
ATAGGAACAAGACGCTCTGTTCGTAAATCTTATACAGGATATTGGCAAGATGGAGCAGAGGGTTTTACTGGAGTTTTTGAGGAAATGATACCCGGGATGTCGGAAACTCCAGACCATATTTGGATCAACATTCGCCAGACCAACTACCACCAAGATCATAATCAAGCTAACTATTGCGGCACCTGCTGGGTCTATATCATTAACATTGTTGACTGCAGAGACGGTATGTACGTATACGAATATGAGTGGAACAATGGGCATATCTATAGAGTTCCAGAAACATACTCAGCTCCCAATGATGCGGTGTGTTAAGAGCCTAGATTCTTAATCCCCTACGCTAACCGACCTATAGTGTTTATCTTTCCTGGCCTCGACTTTTTTAGTCACTACTCACAGTCTTTTCTAAACTTTAACACAATCATCCTCAATCCTTGAATCCGAATGCTGTCGAAAAACGTAGTCTCAAAAGGCTTAAAGTGCTAGGGTTGTCGCATGAAAATACTTGCCTTTACCGCCATATTATTTTTGCCCCTAGCAGCTCAAGCCGAGCTTACATTCTGTAATGGGGTTTGGACCAATCAGAGCTGCAGTGAAGAGCCACAGACTAAAATTGACGAAAAGGAATTCAAGGCTAAGTCAAAAGATGAAGTCGCCGGGAACAAAAAGAAATCTCTTGTTCATGAAATGACAATGAAAAGAATTGAGGCCCGGCGTAAGTATGGTGTTCTTTTTTCTAGTGAAGATACTGAAGCAGTTTGTGACAACGAAGCGACTTCATTGGATAAATGTAGAAAAGCTGTCGAGAGCTACTACAAACTTCTACAAGAAAATGTACGGAATCAACTTGACGCTGAAAGTCAGAAAAATTCCGAAGAGTCAGACGAAAAAGCTCCCACTCAACAAAATCAAACTACCGTGAATATAATAAACAACCCCGTTGCTCCAATCTTAACAGGAAGAGATGCACCGCCAAGAAATACTGAGATAAGCGAAAGTGAGGCTTCCGTAGCTATCACTGGTAACAAAGATGGTATCAATGTCAGTGGGCAGATAGGAACCAAGAGAAAGAGAAGAGTAATTAGAGGATTTGATGGAGGGGCTGTACAAACGGTTCCCCTAAACTTCAATAAAAAGGCGGAGACAACTAAACCGACCCCCCAGGCAGAAGAACCAGCCCAAGCGGCGCCTGCCAACGCTGTACCACCAAAGGTCAAAACATCTTCTCAAGCTGGACTTTCTCAGACAGGAATTTCCCAGGCAGGAGTGCCTAAAACAGCAACCTCTCAAGCTGGAATCACTGAATAACAGAAGCAAATGAATCGTCTATCCACCTATATTGCCGAAGCTTTAAGCTCAGCAATTGATGGAGTAATCACCGCTCTATTTCTTATTGCTGTATTCCAGCTAATGAGAGTTTCTGTCTACTTTGAGCCATATATTTCAAACTATCACTTGAAACAGTATCTAGCTCAAAAGCTCGACTTAAATGAAAACTCTGGCTGGGCTGAAATAGACGAGGTAATTGACCAGCGCAGCCTTTCAACTCTACATAAAAAACTTAAGCTAAAAGAAAGAAAAAGCTTTTCCGAGCTCTCTGTAATTCAAGAAACAAGCTGGCCAGCGACTAAGCATCTAGATCAAACCTAAGCAGCTAACGAGTGTTAAGCTTCTGACTTTCAAGCTCAACATATAGCTGCTGACAATGATTCGCCTCTTGTTTTATTTTCTCAACATACGGTTCTAGGGGTTGCCCAATCCAACCAGATAGCTGCTCAAGACAAATGTTCAACAGTGAATCAATAAACTGGGAATTATAATTCAGAGCTGAAATATAGTTAAAAGTCTCTCCGCCATTTGAAATAAAAATCTCGCGATTCTCCTGATCAATCTCTTCAATAGTTTCAAGACAATCGGCTGAAAAACCAGGACAGACCACGTCAAGGCTCTTCAAACCTTGCTTTGCCAACTCTTCCAAGGTGTTATCGGTGGCTGGGCGAAGCCATCGTTCTTTACCAAAGACCGATTGAAAAGTTGTCATATATTGCTCTTTATCAAGACCTAGCTTCTCTACCACCAGACGAGTCGTTTTATGACAATGGCAATGGTAAGGGTCTCCCCCCTCGACATAGCGCAGCGGTATTCCGTGATAGGAAAAAACTAACTTCTCTGGTTGAGGCCTATCCTTCCAGGCATCTTTAATCGATGTAACCAAGGCATCCACAAACATCGGGTGATCATGATAGGAAGTCAACGCCCTAAGCTCAGGTATAACTCGCCAGGACTTTAGAACATCAAAAACTTCGTCATAAACAGATGCAGTAGAAGAGCCAGAATACTGAGGGTAAAGTGGAACAACCAGCAGTTTTCTCACCCCCGCCTCTCTTAACTTCTCCATGCCTGAGCGAATACTCGGGTTGCCATACCTCATGCCAATTTCAATCTGAACTGGGACCTCAGATTCCAATCCAGAGGTCTGGCCCCAGTCTCTAAAGGCATCTCGAAGTTCGTCCCGCTGTTTTTCCGCCGTAACTAAAAGCGGAGAGCCTTCGTCCGTCCAAACCTCTTTGTATAGAGCAGCGGATTTCGCTGGGCGAGTTCTCAATACAATACCGTGAAGTATTGGTAACCATTTCCAACGAGGCTCTTCAATTACACGCTGGTCAGATAAGAATTCTGCCAGATACTTACGTAGCGCGGGGGTATCCGGAGCGTCGGGTGTGCCCAAATTGGCAAGTAAAATACCAATTTTGGGAACTT
>CALKYB010000048.1 GCA_938003565.1 uncultured bacterium | reverse complement strand
AAAAGTGACTATCCTTTATCAAAGTTCTTGAACCTTTATGTTGTTAAAGAGCCTGGCAGTAAGTTTGATGAGGCAAGTGAAGATTTCCTTAACTTTGTGCTCAGCGAGGAAGGTCAAAAAGTGGTGAAGAGTCTTGGTTTGATTCCTCTCTCTAGCGATACTGTTAGAGCTGAATTGAGTCAGATAAATTAATCTTAGCCTAGTTTTTCTTTTGCATATCAATCTTAATAGTACCTTTAGGTTCTCATGAGCAAATCTCGACGAGTTCTCATGTTGTGCTACTACTATCCCCCGATAGCAACCTCAGGTACTCAACGTAGTCTGGCTTTTTCTAAACTTCTAAAAGATTTTAACTGGGAGCCGCAAGTCCTCACGGTCAAGCGTTCGGGGGAGAGTTGGAATCGGGGAGTGAACGAGAATATTCCTGAGGCTATTCACATAGAGAGAAGTATGGAATGGCCACTTCATACAGTTTGTACCTTCTGTCATGGTGTACTAAATAAGATTACATCGCTCTTTGGTGTTGAGCTGAAGAAAAATTATTTTTCTAGCTTATTTTGTTTCCCAGATTCTCAAATATCTTGGTCTGTTATGCTCAAAGGGCTTAGAATGGCCAAGCAGTCAGATGTCATTTACGTCAGCTGCTCCCCCTTTAGTTCAGCCTTAAAGGGAGTTTTCTTAAAAATACTATCTTCCAAACCTTTGGTGGTAGATTTTCGAGATGCTTGGAGTTTTAACCCTTACCTTAAGCCTAATGGAATTCGACGTGCTTTGGTTGTGCTACTTGAAAAATGGGTTTTGAAACATTGTAGATACCTAGTGGTGAATACTGAGGGTGCCAGGCAACTCTACCTTAAGGAGTATCCCAACTCTAGCGAGAAAATAGTTTGTATTCCCAATGGTTATGATGATCTAGCTCAAGCTGAGGAATCGGATAGTGGTAGTGAAGATTTTAAGATTGTTCATACGGGAGCTTTTTATGGATCTCGGAGCCCAGAGAATATTCTTAAAGCTTTAGTTGATATTAACAACCCAAATATAGTTTTTGTTCATGTAGGCCCAAAGTTCGATGTGTTAAACGCCTATAAAGATAAACTTCGTATTGACGATCGTGGTTTTTGTCCCCGTCCTGAAGCTCTTAAAGTCTGCCAGGAAGCTTCTCTACTATATCTTAGACAGGGGCATGAGAAGGGAGTTAGCGACTATGTGGCTGTTGGTGCTAAAACTTATGACTACTTGGCAACCGGACTGCCTATTTTAGCTGAATGTCCTAATGGAGATAATACACGTTTAGTAGAGGATTATGCTTCTAAGTATTGGATAGTTTCTAGAGAAGCGGATTCAGTTTCTCAGTTGGTTTCGGCTATCACCGAGGCTTATGATCAAAGATTGACCCAAAAGTTCAAAGTTAAGAAGGAATTTGAAGAGCGCTTTTCTAGATTGAGACTAACTCAAATGCTTTCTGAGAGTTTTGATTCTTTGGTGTAGGGATCATTGAGTTTCGTATTGGCTAGCTTCACTACCAAATACACTTTCCTTTTCTAGCTAGTCTAAGCCTCTCAAATACTGTTGGTCGAGTATAGGATGGGCAAGGTTTTTCGCTAAATTCGATGGTTTGTTGTTTATTTTGAAGAACTGATTCTGTGGTGGCTAGAATATGGTTAACTGTAGATTGATTTAGTTTTCTTTGCAGACTGACCTCGGTGTCGGACCCTTCGATGTCGATACTTTCTTGAAAATAGACTGATCCCATATCTAGTTTGGTTGCCACCTGATGTATTGAGATGCCAGTTTTAGACTCACTATTATATAGCTCCCAGAATGCTGGAGGCATGCCGCGATATCTAGGAATAAGACCCTGGTGAATATTAATCATGCCTTTCTCTGGAATAGAGAATACAGATTCTTTTAGAATGCCAGCCCCAAAGACTACTCCTAGATTGTAATTATTGGTCTGAAGTATCTCTCTAGTTTTTTTAGAATTAAGGATGCTAACGAAGTGTACTTTAGATCTCTCTTGATTCTCAATAAAGTTTAGTAAGCTTTCAGTGTTGGAGTGGTCAGTTCGGGGAGTGGAAAATATGTTTCGAAGAGCAACATAGAGCCGATATGGAAGCCAAACTGGCCCGTGATGCTTGAAGTTTCTAAGTTGGCTTCTAAACTTTGATTTGAGACTAGGGTTTGGAAGATGGAAAAGAACATCCACTTGATCAATTAGCTTTGATTGGCTTATTGCTTTGTAGACGTCGAGACTTTCCTTAGAGTTGATTTGTGTAAGTAAAATAATTTTATTTTTCATACAAATCCCAATAGGCTTTACTCATTGAGTCCAGTGAGAACGATTTAAGTGCAGTTTTTTTGGCAGTTCTTGCCATGTCTTTTCTCATTTCCTCGTCGAGAAACAATCTTCTGATAGCTGCCCCAAGTTCTTTCGAAGAGTTGTAAGGGACAAGCAGCCCTTCTTTTTCTTGTCTCACCAATTCGCTATTGCCGCCTACGTTAGAGGCTACAATAGGTAATTCGTGCATCATAGCTTCCGTAATACTGCAAGAGAGGCCTTCAGTTTCAGAGGACAAGACAAAAAGTTTTGACATGCTTAAGATGGGGGAAATCGAATCTCTGAACCCAGCGAAAACTACTTGAGATTCTAAACCATTCTGACTAACTAGTTGTTTTAGCTTTGAAGATTCAGCTCCATCACCAACCACAAGAAGTTTGAGGGTTGGGAGATCTTGAAGTCCTTTCCACGCATCTATAGTTATGTGATGTCCTTTGAGCTTAACTAAACGACCAACAGATACTACGATAAAGTCAGAATCAGAAAATCCGAGTTCAGTTTGGAGAATCTTAGCCTGGGCTTCATCGACACTTTTGGGTAGGTCTGTGCCGTTGTGAATTGTTTGGATATTAGACACAGGGAGTATCGTGGATTTTCTTAGGTAGGACTCTATGAAATTGGCGACAGTAACGATTTTTGTTCCACAAAAAGAAGCCAAAGCTAAGAGGTTAATAGCTAAGTTTGAATCGCGCAATGTGTAGACATCGTGGAGTGTTGTCACATGTTTAGTCTTAGAGAAACTAGTTGCAACAGCGGCTGCTGTGCCAGCTCCAACCAAGTGTGAATGAAGAATATCAATTTTATCTTTCTTAAGCTGTGCTCTAAAATAACGACAAAATTTCAGGAGAGTTTTAGATGAGTTGTAAGAGTCTAGGTTCTCCAACTTGTGAAAAGGGATGCCTTTCTTTTCTAACTTTAACTCCATTCCCTTGTTACTGAATATATAGACAAGTGGAATGTCTCCTCGACTCAGGGCCTCTTCGCAAAGTCGAATTACCAACATTTCAGCTCCACCAATATCGACGGTGTCAATAAAGTGAGCAATTCTTAGTTTGGGTCTAGGCATTTAAGGAAGCGGCTATGTGGGGAAGCATTTCAGTATAACATATTGATATTTAAGAACTACAAGAGGAATAAATATTTAGTTTAGGATTTTGGACAATTCCTACTAATAATATGCGCTAAAATGCGGATATAGGCAATAAGAAGTCCTAGTCTTAAAATTGACTAAACAGGTATGTTTATGATACTCACCTATGGCTATGCTTCAAAAAAAACATGCTATCATACCATATTTACTAGGTTTATTCCTGCTTCTACTCTTGGACTTAGGGTTTTCCGCTATAGCGCCGCGTCTTTCGGGCAATTTAGAGCATATCAGCTTACTCCCAAGTCTAATCAAGAAAGCTAATTCCTCTCCGGGCCCTAAAATTATATTTCTGGGAAACTCATTGATCGGAAATGGGGTCAGTCAGGAGCAGGTGAGAAAAGAGCTCAAGAGTCGTTTTCCTCAAACTGACCTGGGTATTGCAAAGTTGGTCCCAGATGGAACAGGGGTTTGGGACTGGTTTTGTGTTTTTAATGATCAAGTATTGCCTCGAGTAAAAGATGAAACAGAGCTGGTTATTGGTTTCGCCTGGAATCAACTATCTGATGTCGAGAGGCTTAGCTCCAAAAGATTGGGCGGGCATTTTTGTGAGTTTGGTCGTTTGGAGGAGCTTGTTTCACTTGGCTTAACTCCAATTGAAGGAAGGATTGATTTTGTTCTGGCAAAATTTTCTTCTATTTTTAGGAATCAAGAGCTTTTAAGGAAAAGGATTCTTGATTTAGTCATACCCTTCTATAGAGACGAGACTAGAAATATGAATTCTAGAATGTCTAGTTCTCGACTTGCTCCAAGTGAGGGTGTAGCCTCAGCAGAGAGAATTAGTGTGGACCTGAGCTATACAGTTTTAGATTCGATTCTAGCAAAAGCTGACAAAGCCGGAGTTAGAATTACGATTGTTGCTATGCCGATTCTTGAAGAGTATCAATTAGATCCCAAATTAATATTGCTCTTGGAAAGTCGAGTTCGCTTCCTCGATTTTAGAAATCTTGATGGTTTGGAAGAATCCCACTTTCTAGATCCGATACACCTCAACGCCGAGGGGGCAAAAATTTTTAGCCAGGCTATTTCCACGCAATTGGAGCTTCATTAAGTTAGTAGCCTATGCCTTTTAATATTTATCAGTTTTGGTTGTTTTATTTAGTAGTTTTTCTACTTTATTTTAGACTACCTCATAAGCTTCAAAATAGAGCTATCTTACTGGCGAGCTATGTTTTTTATGGATTTTGGGACTATCGCTTTTTAACTCTTATTGCTTTCTCTACCTTCGTTGACTTCTATGTCGCGAGAGCTATTGATAGGGAAAGTGAAGAGGTGAAGAGAAAGTTTTACCTGAAGTTATCTTTGTTTACTAACCTAGGTCTGTTAGCCTTTTTTAAATATTTTGGATTTTTTAGAGAGCAGTTTGAAGTTGCCCTAAATTCTCTCTCCATTCCGATTTCATTGCCCTACCTGGAAGTCTTGCTGCCGGTGGGAATATCTTTCTATACGTTTCAAACTTTGAGTTATACAATTGATGTTTATCGCGGCAAAACCAAAGCAGTTGATGATTTTTTAGATTTTGCTTTGTATGTTTCTTTCTTCCCTCAACTCGTCGCTGGCCCAATTGAGCGCTCTAGTCGACTGATACCCCAAGTTGTTGAACCTCGACCGAAAAGTCCTTATCGTTTTGAAGAGGGTTTGTACCATGTTCTGACTGGTCTTTTTAAGAAGGTGGTGTTGGCTGACAATATGGCTCCTATTGTTAACGATGTATTTTCTCGGCCAGTTTCCGAGCTAAGTGGTTTTGAGGTTCTATTTGGAGTTTGGGCTTTTGCCTTTCAAATATACGGGGATTTCGCGGGCTACTCCTCGATTGCTCAGGGAATTTCAAAGTGGATGGGCTTTGATTTGATGTGGAACTTTCGCATGCCTTACCTGGCGATTAATCCAAGTGATTTTTGGAAGAGGTGGCATATTAGTCTTTCGGGGTGGTTAAGGGATTATCTGTATATTCCCTTAGGTGGAAATCGCGGCAGTAGTTTTTTTACTTCGCGTAACTTGATGTTGACCATGCTTCTCGGGGGATTGTGGCATGGAGCCGCTTGGACTTTTATAGTTTGGGGGGCTGTGCATGGACTGATTTTAATTTTATTTAGGTATTTGCCTGGCGGTCAGAAAGACTCTCTCGGAGATATAAGTGCTCCAAGATTCCTGCAAGCGTTCATCTTCTTTCAGTTTGTTTCTTTGACTTGGCTTTTATTTCGAGCCGAGACAATTGGGCAAGCTTGGGAAATGCTACTTTTGGTTTTTAGTGATCCACGCTTAAGTGACTTTAGTATCTACGCACTCGCAAATATACTCTTTTTTGCTGGTCCTCTAATGCTCTTTGAGGTTTGGGTGGAGAAGAAGCAGGACTTGTTGGCTTTTCTTAGTCTTAGTTTGTGGCCAAAAGTGCTGATATTTCTCTATGTTGTGGCTTCGATGCTTGTTTTTTCTCCTTTAGCGAAACAGGACTTTATATATTTTCAGTTCTAAGGCTTCTCGTTGTAGAGTTTAGATTTTTGTATTGATTTGCGGTATTATAGGCGGTGTTGGGTAGAGACTAGATAGAGGTTTTTTCGGTAGGAGTTCTTGATTGCTACGCTTGTTTGCAATGAGAAACTTCTACTGGAGTCAGTATCTTGTATGAATTCAACCCACTAAGAACTATCTGGGAATCCTTTTCCTCCTTTCTTATTGTTGTACTTTTGACTGCCGCCGCAGCTTTAACTTTAGCTTTGTTGTTTTACGGAACATATTCCCTCTGGCCCGAGCAAAGAAAATTGCGAAAAAGGGAAGAAGAAGTTTTTATTCAGGCTATTCGCTCGGAAGGTGGGGAAATCGAACTGATTGATGTCATTTCGTATATTTCCAGAGTTATGCAGAGAGGTAAATTGTCCATGGGGGTAGTCCTGGCAATAGAAGATCGATTGTTAAATAAGAAGAAAATTGAAGTATCTATCCGTCTTGATGGGAGGTTTTATAAACTTCTCAATCCAGCCGCAGAGGTTTAGCGTTTTTCTTGTCTCTATCTTTCCTTATTTATACTGGTTTCAGTATACAATTTTGCTGTCTTGCTTAGCAGAACACAGAGATAGGCACTGATAATTGAGAAGCTTTCCTAGTATTCTAAAAGATTCTAGAGGCTAAGACCAACAAATCCTTTATTGAGCGAAAAGTATAGCTTATTAGCAACATAGTCCTCGCTTGTATAAAGAAGGCCTTGGTTCACTTCATTGCCGGAGTCTTGGGTAGCAAAACTCCATCCCCCGGATAGTGTTAAACTCGGACTAATAGAGTAATGAGCTGATAGAGTAGTGGATAATCTATCGTAGGCGTTACTTAAGGCATCATCATTACCATATTGGTAAAACTGACCGCCCAGAGCCAGTGTTAACTTATCTTTGGGGTAGTAAGCAAAATTTAAGTCAAAGGTTCTCACTACTAGTCTTTCACCTGAAGCGTTCAAGCCAGTGTCTTGAGAAATAAGAAACCCAGCGCTGGATTGTTTACTTGGAAGATAATTAACCCCAAGTCGGAAGTTTAGAGAAGTCGGTGTATCATCTTCGGTTCCCGAACTAGTGAACTCGATACCGTCGGTACTGATTACGGGGACCAATGTTCCAATTCTATCCTCGGAATAGTCACTACGATCAAATCCTACTCCAAAGACCCCAGAGAGTCGTTCGCTAAAAGCGTGCTGTAAAGATATTCCGATACCAA
>CALKYB010000047.1 GCA_938003565.1 uncultured bacterium | reverse complement strand
ATATTATTTGGTGGAGTGCCGCTAGGATAGTCAAATGATTTAAAAATGTTTCTTATTAGCTCCGCTCTAATGTTCAACCCTGCCTCAGCTGCATTGAAGCCACTGGAGCTGTCACGGGATGCTTTTGCAAGTTTGAGTTCTGTTTGACTTAGAGCCATATAGGCTGCAATGAGGCTTGAGACGATTGTTACAAGAAACATAACTGAGACAAGTGCAAACCCATTGCTGTTTTTTGAAGACCTGAATTTCAAACTACCAATCGCCTTTATAAAAATTATCGATCCCCTTCAAAGTATCGATAAGGTACATTAAGTAAGTACATTAATATGAAATCCCAGCTTTTCGACTGTAAGTTTACAGTCAGTTTGTCCCCAATTATATTATCGGCTTAGTCCACTCAAATCTTTAGCGATTTTGACAATTTATCTGAAATTGAAGTCGCTTTAGGGCTTTCTAGTGGGAGCTAGTTTGATAAAATGTTTCTTGGGAAAAATTTGGCACTTATTGAGGATTCTATGGTGCGTGTTTTTACCTGCTTTTCACCGCCGAGAGTGATTTCAATCTGGTCGATGTTTTTCCAGTTGGGATCACTTCCAGTAGAATCATAGTCAGTATCTGTTGTGCCATTTAGATATTCAATTCTGGCGTTAAACTTGGTGATATCAAATGCTACAGTGTTTGGATTTGCGTAATCACCGTTTCTATACAAGTTCAGTGTTTTTGTCGCCGGAGCCATAGAGAAGCTCATTTCTTCTAGTAGGTATAGATGGCTAACAAGAGGGTCGTATTGATTCGTTACATTTTTAATTTTTAAGAACTGCTCATCTGGGTCGAGTTGAATTGTCGTGAATTCTCCCTTTTTTGTAATGCTATTGTAAATGTAACCCTCTACTTCTCCGTTTAAGCTGGTGTATGCTGACATTACTGTTTGAACGAGAGGAAATGCATTGGCTTGAAGGCAGGCTGGGGTGCTGGAGCTGCTAGTCCATGTTGTTAGCTTGTTGCCCCCAATGTTTATAGTACTACAAACAGTGATCGCTTCTTGTAGTGGACTTCTTCTTAAAGTTAAAACCGCATCTTCATCGGATCCGCCATCCTCAATTACAATTGTCGGAAAGTTATCTGATAGGTTCTCGCCAGCTTGTCTAATATTCATAGACATAATATCCATTGAAGCTCGCAAGTTACTGTTGATACTGGTTCTCTTAATATCTTCGAAATAAACACTGTGGTTTGTTAGTATGTTTGCAACAACCAAAGCAATTACTAAAGCCCCTAGGGAAGAAGCTACTAGGACTTCCATTAAACTGAAGCCGCTTTCGTTTTCGATTGTCCTTTCTTTGATACTAAACTTCATTGTGCCTTACTTATACTAACTCGCTTTGCTCTCGATGCTATTGTGTTCTAGTTCCACCACCCAGTGCTATCTCAATCTTTTTTAGTTTTCCTTCCGCATTCTGGATCGAAAAAACGATGTTTTTGTCTGCTAATCCTCTGGGTGTGAAGCAAATATTCCATGTGGTGTCAGTTAGATTTGCCCCTTCTGGCATCTCAAGAGCCAGATTTGCATGAGGTGTGAATGTTCCCCCACAGGTTGTGCCTTGCTCAACTTTGAGTTTTGCAGTTGAAAGCGGACTTACCCTCAGAGCCTTGGTTTCTGAGATCGCTCGAGCTCGGGTGAGTTTTAGGAAATGAGTGGTCATAACGCTAGCGTCGTTCAGAGGATTGTTCATACTTTTTAGACTTGGAACAGCAATCGCCGAGAGAATTGCAATAACCCCCAAGGTCACAGCGATGTTCATCAAGGTTGATCCTTGTTCATCGTTGCGAATGATTGATCTTAGTAACATTTATTTCCCTACAACTAGTTACCTGCTGAAATGCCCTACGAGAATTTCCTAGGCTCAGACCGTTTATTTGGTATCGGCAGATAGGCCAGATTGCTTTAAGGAAATCTTTGAGAGAGCATGAGGTGTTGCCCTCAGAGGCCCCTTTTTAGGAGCTAACTTTAAGAAGAAAGTGGAACTCCTCAGAATTGATCTGGTGGCGAGGTCCTTCAACAATAGTAAACAAGCCTGTTTCCGCAGCTAGCCAGATTAGTATGTTGTGGAGTGAATCGGGTGTAAATACATGGAAATGGATGCTGTAGTCTCGCTCAATAAGACAGCGAGCTTCTTTTACAGCGGCTGAAGCCTCTAACCCAGAAACTTTGGAAGTGTAATCCAAATAATGTTCTGAGTCTCTAGCTTTTGAGGGGGTTCGATAGTCTAGAATTATATGTTCAAGAGATGTGATAGTTCTTTTTTTATCAAAAGTGAAATCCTTATGAGGAGCAACTATGTAGATGAGTCCACCAGGCTTTACAACGCGACACCATGATTCGATTGCTTGTAGAGGGTTGGCCAGATGTTCAATAAGGTGGGAGGCGATAAGATAATCCTGAGAGTCCGTTTTAATTGAATTCAATGACTCCGCGTTATCGATATAGTCGAGATTTACCAAATCTAATTCAGATAGTTCAGGATAATGAGTTCGCAACTCATCATTACTCATGCGGTCTACGTACTTGGTCTTCATCAAATCGTGTCCGACGATAGGTCGGTGTAGAGGTCCAAGTTCCAAGCCATTTCCAAAAAGATGTCCGGCGAAATGTGCTCTTAGGTTTGGAGTATTGTCATTCACTGTGCTCTTTGCCTTAGGGCCTCGCGCTCTGTGTTCTTGATTCAGGAGTTTGGATTTGGAGAATCCTTGAGCAAGTTTGCCAGGGGCAAAGGCCGCAACGAGTAAAGCTAGGCCGTAGTCTAGTCCAACCCTCAGACCGTGTCCTCTGGCTTTTAGTAGAGCTAAAGGCAGGCGAAGAAGGACTCCTAAGAAAAAGAACGTCCGAAAGGCAATATATTCAATGATAGAGCTTTTGTAGTGCAGAGTTCCAAAACGAAAGAGGTTTCCATACCAGGCTCGAGAATAATCACCTGGCGAAATCGCATCTTTTGAGTATCCACCTTCATGTCTAGCCTCTGCAGCTCCGTCCAAGGCTAATATCCAGTTTCGCTTCTTGGCTCGAATGCAAAAATCAACATCTTCAAACCAGGCTGGCCAAAATGAACTATCGAATCCTTGAAGATCTCTGAAGCAATTTCCGCTTACCATTAAACAAGCAGCTGGTGGTTGTTCAACTACAAGAGGAGGCAGCTTAGAAGCCGAGTGGTTGGGTCTAGCCCGATCTAAGTAACGAACCAAAGAGGGGTCATTTTTTCTTGTAAGTCCGGATGTCGCAGGGTTGTTTGGCCAGATTCTGTGAAGAAAAAGGAGCTCTGCTATGGTTGCTGACAAGCTTCTTCGACCACGGGCATTGAACTCGTACTGGGGTAAGCCTTGATGATTTAAAAGGATCGGAGCTATAGCACCCAAATTAGAGTATTTATTAATAGTGTTAAAGAGTGTGATAACAGAATCGGCTTGGATCTCAATATCAGGATTTAGAATCAAAAAAGCACTGGAGTTTGGAAATTCTGATGCCGCAGCATTAATAGCACCCGAGAACCCTAAGTTTTTTTCGGGCGAGATAATTCTAATTGGGAGGTTATCTTGGGCTAGTCCTAAACTTTCTCGACTATTGTTTACCACAACGATGTTTAGATTTGGTTGGCTATTTTTTAGTTTAATTAGAGGGGATAGAGCTTTTGCTAGTCGTTGAGAGGCTTTATAGGAGACTATGATTACTGTCAACGGTTTAGAATTGGATAATGATTTTGCTTGTTCTGACTTCGCCAAAACTGCTTCTGTGTACGGCTTGTTAGCGAACCATTTAGCTAAGGTCGAAGGACAGACTTTCGCTTTGGATTGAATAAAACGCCTTTTCTGTAGACATTTAGCAAACCCCTTCCAGGCACCAATAAGTCCTCGAGTGGAGCTCCTCTCGATAGTCAAAGAAGCTCCAACAACTAAAAGATTTCGAAAGCCCCCAGCTAAAAGGCAATGATAGTTGGTCATAAAGTGACAGTTG
>CALKYB010000046.1 GCA_938003565.1 uncultured bacterium | reverse complement strand
GGACGAAAGCCAGCGTGTAAAGAGTTAGACGAGGACTTAGGTAGAACATTATTCCGGCAATTCCTATAATGTTTAGAATGTCTGCTAGAAGAGTTATGACCCCACTACTAAATGTTTCGTTTAGAGCTTCGATATCAGAACTTACCCGTGTAGTTAACTGGCCAACTGGCGTCTTGTCGTAGTAAGTGGAGGATTGTTGCAAAATATGCTCAAAGAGGTCTTTTCTGAGGGCAGTAACGCTTTGGATTCCAGTTTTTTGAAAGAGATAACTTTGGAGTGAACGGCAAATTAGTTCGACAACAACGCAGAGTCCAAACCAAAGAGCAGTAATTGCTAGACTATCTAGGTCCGAATTAGCTATGTCACGGTCAATCCCCACTTTAATAAGTACTGGCTGTAAAAGATGAACTACCGTGATAATTGGTATTGCCAAGAAGCCAAGCAGGAGCGCCATTTTATGAGGTCTTAGGTAGTTCAAGTAAAGCTTGAAGTACTTTAGATCTTGACCTTTCTTTGTTTTGGGTCGCCCCCCGCGTCCGGCTGCAAATTCACGCATTGCTTTCTTCTCCTTCAGAAAGCTTTTGATATCTCCAAGTATCTCGGTAAATACCATCCTTTAAAATCAATTCATCGTGACTTCCTTGAGCAGTGATTTTCCCACCTTCAAGGACGATTATTTTTTCACAGCGTGTAAGAGCGCTAACTCGATGCGATATAATTATTGTGCTCGTAGATGAATTTTTGGAGGAGCCAATTTGTTCAATTAGCTTCTTCTCGGTGTCGTGATCAACTGATGATAAGACGTCGTCAAGAACTAGTATGTTATGAGGTTTGAAAAAAGCGCGGGCTAAGGCGACTCTATTTTTCTGGCCACCGGAAAGAACTATGCCTTTTTCTCCAGTCGATGTTTGATAGCCTTTTGGAAACTCGGAAATATCTTTGTCTACAGCGGCTTGTCTAGCAGCAGCTTTTACTGCATCGCGATCTGGAATATCGGTTTGGTTTGCATAGGAAATGTTTTTTTCTATTGTTTCAGAAAATAAGAAACTGTTTTGTGGCACATATGACACTGCTTTTCTATATTCGGTAACCGGCCATTGGGTGATGTCCTCGTTGTTAATATAAACTCCTCCGGAATCAACTGCTAGTCTTCGAGAGATGATGTCAGCAATGAGAGATTTCCCTGAGCCCGTCGGGCCAAAGATACCTAGAGTTTGACCAGCTTCAAGTTTGAAAGTTAGATGCTCGAGGAGGAGAGGAGAGGTTGGAGAGAATCTAAAAGAGAAGTCTTTGAATTCAATGCTAGGAGCACTGAGTAGTTTTAAGCAGTGGTTGGTGTGATCCCCATCTATGATATCAGGAGTTTCAGAAAATACAGTTTGTATTCTCTCTACCGCCACCTTTCCTCTTTGATATACAGAAATCATATAAGCCATGGATGCTGTCGGCCAAGCGAGTAAGGCTATGTACGCACTGAAAGCAGTGAATTGTCCTATACTTAACTTTCCTTCTACGATCATCGGACTACCAAAATAGAATAGAACAAAATTTCCAATGCTTCCTATTACAGCCAGCGTCGGGAACATCATTGAGCGATAGTAAGCAACATCAATAGAGGATTTTTGAAAATCTTGGTTTACGGCTTCAAATTCAGTGTTGAACGCTGATTCTGCATTATAGCATTTTACCGTGTTGATACCGCTAAATGTTTGAACTGCTTGATCAGTGAGAGAGCCGAGTAGACTTTGAGTTTTTTGGACTGATCGATAGTAGAATTTTACGATCACCAAAATAAAGCACATTATGAATGGTATGGGCGCTACGGATAGCAATGTAAGCTTGAGGTTGATTTGTGCCATTTGGTATAGGGCAAATGGAAAGAGGATTAGTGTATTACCAAGGTTTAAGAAGGCAAATCCGACCATCAATCTCAGATGTTGAATATCGTTAATTAGCCTAGACATTAGGTCTCCAACTTTCTGTTTGTTGAAGAAAGTTGAGGAGAGCCCTATTAGGTGGGAGTATAAATCATTTCTCAAGTCGAATTCCACGAAACGACCCGGGAAGAAGATAAGTATTCGAGACAAAGTGCGGATAGCTAAAAGGCAAACGCTTAGCAAAATTATTGAAGCTACGATCTCACCCAATTCTGATTGTGTTGGAGTCTCTAACCTTAAGACATCAATAGCTGCTTCGATTTTTCTAGGTATTAGCGTGCTAACGTAGTTGGTTGCCAGGAGAGCTAGTATTCCAGCGAGATAGAATTTCCAGTATTTTGAAGGATAGTTTTTTAGAAAGTTCAGCATTAATTTAGGTTCAGGTTTAGCGCTCTTTAGTTTCAGGCCTTTGATTGTAGAAGTTTGCCTTTAGATCAGCAAGTGTATGGATTGTATTTTATCTAGATTTTAAGGTGTTCTTTGCCCTGCTATAGTTTTTTGATGATAGTGTAGCGGTCCTTAATTATTTAGTATGGTCTTTTTTGGCCTGAGATAGCTTTTGCAGCTGCTTTCTATTTGAGCGTTTTTGCTATCTCTACTTTTTGCCAATTCAGATGTAGTAGTTTTTGATTTAGTAAACGCATAGGTAGCGCTAGGTAAGGTGGAGTGCGAAAAAAAAGCCGGGTCTCCCCGGCTTCTCTCAAACTATCTTCTTAAATTAGTTGAGCTTAAGCTACTCTACCATTCTAAGGAGCCAGCCGACTGATATTCAGTAACTCTGGTTTCGAAGAAGTTCTTTTCTTTGGCCAAGTCAATTGTTTCACTCATCCAAGGAAAAGGGTTTTTGGAGTTGTACTGAGCTGGAAGACCAATACGTTCTATTCTTCTATCTGCGATGTATTGAACATACTCTTCAAACATTTCAGAATTAAGCCCTAAAACGCCATCCGGCAAACAGTCACAAGCGTAGGCATACTCGTAGCTTACTGCTTTCTTGATCATGTCTATAATTTCACTTTGAAGTTTTGGTGTCCAAGCTTCAGGATTTTCGGCTTTAATTGTGTTAATTAGGTCTACGCCGAAGTTTAGGTGGATACTTTCATCTCTAAGTATATATTGAAACTGTTCTCCAATACCAGTCATGCGATTCTGTCTATGGAAAGAAAGTATCATTACAAAACCACTATAAAAGAATATGCCTTCCATAATGACATAGAAGCCAACCAAGTTTTTTATAAAATCTTGAATACCTTCTGTTGTCTCAGTGCTGAAGTTTGGGTCTAGCACTGATTCAGTAAGAGACATTACAAAGTCATCTTTCCCTCGGATTGAATCAACTTCATGGTACATGTTAAAAACTTCTCGACCATCAAGACCCAGTGAATCAACAATATACTGGAACGTATGTGTGTGAACAGCCTCTTCAAAGGCTTGTCGTAGCAGATATTGTCTGGCTTCAGGGTTGGTGATGTGGCGAAAAATAGCCAAAACAATGTTGTTACCAACAAGACTTTCTCCTGTGCTAAAAAAGCCTAGGTTTCTCATGATAACCTGTCGTTCGCCCTCAGTCAGTTTGTTTGATTTCCACAACTCGATGTCTTTTTGCATTGGAACTTCGGTGGGTAGCCAGTTGTTATTACAACCGTTCATGTAGTGCTCCCAGGCCCATTTATATTTCATTGGGTGAAGTTGGTTAACATCCACTGCCTTGCAGTTAATGAGTTTTTTGTCATCAACATTTACTTCTCTAGTCAAATCGTACGGGGTTTCTTCCTTTGCGGCTGAGCAACAAGACATTTGTTTATTCTCCTTTTGTTTTTTCTTCTCTATTCAAAACTTCTTCTAAATTCTAGCTAATCTTAGCAAACCTACTCGCAGGACTCGCACCCACCTGTTAGCTCTTGGGGAATCCCCTGAGCAGCGGCTTCGGCCGCATGTCGATCGACTTCCACTGTGCTTGAGGCTGATTTATTTTTCATCCATTTTGGCTGAATTCCTCGGCGATTAATGTCGATACTAGATTTTTCAATTTGAGTCGCACCTAAAGACCTTAGATAATAAGTAGTTTTTAACCCTCGTTTCCAAGCCATTTGATACATATCGTTGAGTTTTTTGCCGTTTGGTGTCGCCAAGTAAAGATTGAGAGACTGACCCATATCAATCCATTTTTGTCGTCGACTAGCACATTCAATTAACCAAACAGGGTCAATTTCGAATGCTGTTAAATACAGCTCCTTGATATTGTCAGGAATTCGTTCAATCTGGGTGATGATTCCATCAAAATATTTCAAGTCATCAATCATTTCATCATCCCAGAGGTCTAGAGCTTTAAGCTCTTGAACTAGGTAGGGATTGACCGAAACAAACTCTCCCGAGAGATTTGATTTTACGAACAGATTTCTATAGGTCGGCTCAATGGATTGTGTGATGCCTGAGATATTGGCGATTGTGGCGGTCGGTGCGATTGCCATTACGTTACTGTTTCGCATTCCATGCTCGGCGATGCTTTTGCGTACAATATCCCAGTCCATTTTCGCGCTTCGGTCGACTTCAACATGACCTCCGCGTTGTTCTTCGAGAATGTCTATTGAGTCAATCGGTAAAAGGCCTTTACTCCATTTTGAGCCTTCATAGCTTTTGTAAGTGCCTCTTTCTTTGGCCAGCTTTGATGATGTCAAGATTGCATAGTAGGAAATCATCTCCATGCTGTTATCAGCAAATTCTATGGCCTCATTGCTGGCATAGCTGAACTTCAACTTGTAAAGCGCATCTTGAAATCCCATGATGCCCATTCCTACTGGCCTATGAGTCTTGTTTGAGGTAGCAGCTTCGTCTGTTGGATAGTAGTTGATGTCAACAACGTTATCTAACATTCTTACAGCAGTGTTAATTGTGTCAGATAACATCTCTTCGTCTAGTTTCCCGTTACGAACATGAATTGGAAGGTTGATGGAGCCTAGATTGCAAACAGCTGTTTCGTCGGCACTCGTGTTTAGAAGAATTTCTGTACAGAGGTTCGAGCTATGTACGACTCCCGCATGGTCTTGCGGAGATCTGATGTTCGAGGGATCCTTAAAAGTGATCCATGGGTGTCCAGTTTCAAACAACATGGAGAGCATTTTTCTCCAAAGCTCAACCGCTGGGACTTGTTTATGTTGTCTCAGTTGGCCCTCAACTGCCATCGTTTCATATTCTTCGTAGCGTTTCTCAAACTCTTTTCCATAGAGGTCATGGAGGTCAGGAACTTCGCTGGGGCTAAATAGTGTCCAAGTTCCGTTCTCTACTACGCGTTTCATGAAAAGGTCAGGGACCCAGTTCGCTGTGTTCATGTCGTGAGTTCTACGACGCTCGTCTCCAGTGTTTTTTCTGAGTTCGAGAAACTCTTCAATTTCTAAGTGCCAAGACTCAAGATAGGCGCAAACAGCTCCTTTTCTTTTTCCTCCCTGGTTTACAGCGATAGCCGTATCATTGGCGACCTTTAGAAAAGGAATGACTCCCTGGCTCTCGCCATTCGTTCCTTTTATTTGTGCACCCGTTGAGCGAACATTAGTCCAGTCATTTCCTATTCCACCAGCCCACTTTGAGAGTTGAGCATTGTCACCGACAACCTTGTATATGTGTCCCAAATCGTCATTGATCGTAGAT
>CALKYB010000045.1 GCA_938003565.1 uncultured bacterium | reverse complement strand
ATGGCTAATTTTGGAATTCTCAGCGGCAAACAACTGACCAACAGAGCTAGTAATATAATCCTCCCCTTCTGGTCCTACGTGGTGCTCAATAACTTGAACTTCTGAACCTTCTTCAGCTTCAACGATAAAACGTGGGTGACTGACCTGCTTATCTGATTTCTTAGCGGTTAGAAATACTAGCTGTACAGGAATATCAATCTTAACTCCCTTACTAACTTTCAAATATAGTCCGTCACTAAAGAGCGCAGAATTAAATGCCACTAAAGGTTCCTTCGCATCGCTTACTCCTAACTTAGCCAAAAGCTGATCAGAATCTTTCGATTTCAGAACCTCCGCCAAGGGACGTAAACTTAACCCAGACGGCACACTCAAGTTCGAGCACTGCTCTGAGAGCGAAGCAGAGTAGAATCCATTCACAAACACAACAGCCAAACGCTCTTCACCAACAAGCAAAGACGTAACGTCAGATTCTGAAACATCAGTGCCCAACTTTGCAGGTTGGTAATCATTCTTTACAATGTTCTGAAGGTTCGTGTACTTCCAGGCTTCATCCTTAGTAGTCGGAAATCCCGTCTCAGAGAAAGCTTCAAAAGCTTTAAGCTTATACTGGTGAATAGCACTGCCTGAACTCCCGTTTAGGGATTCTTCAAACTGTTTAAAATGCTTTGCCCACCACTTTGAGGGGCTGATATTCTCTGTTTTTTCCATAGCTTCAACAAAATTTTTATGATTTCAAACCGAACTCTAATTCGAACTAAAGAGATTTATATTTAATAAAACCCAAACACCTAGGCACTAGCGCCAACCTCTTTCAGCCAGTTATAGCCTTGCTCTTCAACTTGAATGGCCAAACTCTTGTCACCACTCTTGATAATCTTTCCGTCCAACATGATATGAACAAAATCAGGCTCAATATAGTTAAGTAACCTCTGGTAATGAGTAATCACGAGGATACTCTTTTCTTTAGATCTAAACTCATTAACCCCTTTGGAAACTATTTGAAGCGCGTCAATATCCAAACCAGAGTCTGTTTCATCCATAATCACAAAACTAGGATCTAGAACCATCATCTGCAGAACTTCGTTTCGCTTCTTCTCCCCACCGGAGAATCCTTCATTTACAGCTCGGTTGAGTAAATTCTGATCAAGCTCAAGCAACTCAGCTTTTTCTTTCACCAACTTAGCAAAGTCACGAACTGTTAAAGGTTCTTCACCTCGCTCCTTTCTTACAGAATTCAATGCGGTTCTTAGAAAATAAGAAGCATTAACTCCGGGCAGTTCAACTGGATACTGAAACGCTAAAAACAAACCATTTCGAGCACGTTCATCTGCTTCCTGATCTAGTAGATCTTCACCAGAAAAATCTACCGAACCACCAGTCACTTCATACTCTTCACGACCTGCCAACACACTAGCCAGAGTACTCTTACCCGAGCCATTAAGACCCATGATTGCATGAACCTCGCCAGGTTTAATCTCTAGGTCCACACCTTTTAAAATCGGGCTTCCTTCGATTTCAGCTTGCAAATTGTTTATCTTTAACATCTCGTTTTCTCCTAAGTTTATAAATTCTTGAGTTTTCGCTTTCAAATTGAGGTTAGAAAGCTTACTAACCAACGCTATCCTCTAAACTAATCGCCAAAAGCTGACGGGCTTCAATCGCAAACTCCATAGGCAACTCCTTAAATACTTCTTTACAAAAGCCATGAACGATCATCGAGACAGCATCTTCTGTAGAAATACCTCTTTGATTACAATAAAATATTTGGTCCTCGCCTATCTTAGACGTAGTAGCTTCATGTTCAACTTTCGCAGTAGAGTTCTTAATTTCAATGTAAGGGAAAGTATGAGCACCACACTTGTCCCCAATCAACATGGAGTCGCATTGTGAAAAGTTTCTCCCATCGGTGGCACTTTTCATCATTTTCACAAGGCCACGGTAGGAGTTCTGACCAACCCCTGCTGAGATTCCCTTCGAAACTATGTTACTCTTAGTATTCTTACCAATGTGAATCATCTTGGTACCAGTGTCTTCCTGCTGGCTTTTATTAGTCAGAGCCACTGAATAAAACTCTCCAACAGAATCATCTCCCTTCAATATACAACTAGGATATTTCCAAGTGATTGCTGAGCCAGTTTCGACCTGAGTCCAAGAAATCTTCGAGCGAGCTCCAGCACAAATACCTCTTTTAGTAACAAAGTTATAAATTCCACCTTTCCCCTGCTCGTCCCCGGGATACCAATTCTGAATCGTAGAATACTTAATCTCAGCATCCTCGTGAGCAATAAGCTCCACCACAGCTGCATGAAGTTGATTCTCATCACGCATGGGGGCAGTGCATCCCTCAAGGTAGCTTACATAACTTCCCTTCTCAGCAATAATGAGTGTCCTTTCGAACTGCCCTGTATTCTGCGCGTTTATTCGGAAATAAGTTGAAAGCTCCAAGGGACAACGAACTCCCTCCGGAATATAAACAAACGACCCGTCAGTAAAAACTGCCGAATTCAAACAAGAAAAAAAATTATCATTTTGCGGGACAACTGACCCTAAATATTTCTTTACAAGCTCAGGATGATTCCGTATCGCTTCAGATATAGGACAAAAAATAATCCCGTGCTTCTCCAACTCTTCACGATAAGTAGTTGCTACCGACACGCTATCAAAGACTGCATCTACCGCAACCCCAGCTAGACGTTTTTGTTCCTCAAGTGGAATACCTAGCTTATCGTAAGTTTCAAGCAATTTAGGATCGACTTCATCCAAACTTTCATACTTCGGAAGACTAGAAGGCGCCGAATAATAACTGACCCCTTGGTAATCTATCGGATTAACATTCAAAAAGGCCCAGTCAGGATTTTCCATAGTCTGCCAATGGCGAAACGCTTTTAGCCGCCATTCTAACATGAATTCTGGTTCTTCCTTGATAGCAGAGATCTTTCGAACAGTTCCTTCATCTAAGCCTGGGGGGAAGGTTTCGGACTCAATATCCGTAACAAATCCATATTCGTAATCCTTTTTTTCCCAGGACTCTAAAAGTTCGTTTTCATCAACACTCATAATACTCGAACAGTAAAAATATTCTGACAAAGACATCAGAATTGTTAATAATTTAATACGCTATGCAAACTTAAATAAAATTAGCGAAGCCCATTCACCAGTCACTAACTAAAAGAATGACCACAACCACAAGACCGTTGGGCGTTGGGGTTATCAAACTTAAAACCATTTCCTTGCAAACCACTGACATAGTCAACTGTTGTTCCCTCAAGGTACTTTCGACTCGCAAGGTCTATATATACTTTCATCCCGTCAACCTCATAAACAAAATCGCCAGGCCGAGATTCTTTAGCAAAGTCCAATGCATACTGAAGTCCGGAGCAACCACCACCCTGAACAGCAACTCGCAGTCCGTGAGTCTCTAGCAAGCCTTCCTCCTTGAGAGCCATTCTCACCATCTCAAGAGCTTTCTCAGTGATGATCACAGGATGAGATGGTCCATTCTGCCCCTCAGCTAAATCACCAGCTGCTTTGTCGTTTTCTGTAGTTTCCATAAGCTC
>CALKYB010000044.1 GCA_938003565.1 uncultured bacterium | reverse complement strand
TCTTTTCACCCTAGATACAGACTGGCTTAGAAAAAAACCCGATGGTATCAAACGAGTGCTCTTTTTTGATGGTGAATGTGGAGTTTGCAACTGTAGCGTCAGAAAACTCATAAACCTTGATCGTCTCGGGTTGTTCCGTTTTGCTCCACTTCAGGGGGAAACAGCAAAGATGATGCTTCCTCAATCACTTCGAACTGAAGGAAACCTAAACACCTTAGTTTTAGCAGAAGAGATAGGTGGTGAAGTAGTTATTAAGACCCACTCCGACGCAGTTCTGTGTCTACTAGCTAAATTGGGTGGCCTATACAGTCTTGTTTCATTGGGGAGAATAGTTCCTAGACCAATAAGAGATTTTATTTATTCAGTAATAGCAAAAATCAGGTTTCTAATCAGCTCCGAGTCCAGCTGTGATTTTCAGGGCGAACAAGAGCATCCAATGATTCTAAAGTAAATCTGCAGTGCGTAAGCAATGCCGTTAGACAGATATAATGTGCCTCTATTATGCTACAAGTCCTCAGGACTTGGCTAAAAAAGACCAAATAAAGCGGATTTTCCAAGCTCAACTATCTTTTCTTGTGAAGCTACGCTTCTTGGCTATACCTGTATAAAGGGCCTCGCTTACGCGCGGCTTATACTGAAACCAATTTATGACTACAAGACTGACGCTCTCTTGGTAACTTAAGGGTATAAAATCTACTACGGAACAAAAATCATCCAGCAGCACCCAAAAAAAAACGGTCTTTAGAACTACCTAAAGACCGTCTTGAATTAAATTTGTAATTCTTTACTGCTGAAAATTAAATACCTCCATCTCAATGACCTCACTTAAGTCCGGAGTATTTTCAACTCGAATAATATCAGCAGATATTTGACCAGCTCCCGAAACACTCACCTTAATTCTTCCATAAGAAGAACTATCCAAGCCGAAGACCTGATTTAGGTTGATATCTTGACCGGAAGATTTATCCAGAACAAAAGAAACTGTTTCGTAAATCTTTCCATCAATTCCATTTGAACCTTCTATCGTAATAGTAGTTGGCTTAGCTCCCACATTATAAGCCCGAAGCCAATTTATCTGATCTCTAAAAGTATTAAAGGAAGAATAGGAAGTAGATGCTAAGGCTACCTGACCTTCCGTGGTCACCGATGTCGCAATTCCTCCATCCTGGTCATATATGTAAGAGCTTGCCTTGACCAAAACGGATCCTGATGTTCCAACGACCTCAACTACCCCAGACTCACCAGCAGTAAATCCAATCGTTGCGTCCAAATGTATAGACTCCATAGGATCCATGTCCAGTTCATAACTAGCTACTTCACCAGAAATATTGGAAAGAACCCTGACATTGACTGTCTGCGATTTACGGTTGATATTGTAAACCTCAAGCCAAGAACTAGCACCAGCTCCTTTGGAAACGGTCACATACTGAGTGCCTTTGTGTCCTACGGAACAATTATCAGCCAGATTAAAAGAGCTCATTCTCTCACCAGCATTAACACCGGAATCCACACCATATCTAAAAAGTTGAGCTGAAAAGTCTGAACCAACTGTATCCGGAACAATTTCGACCAAGCCATAACGATTCTTCTCGATATCTTCATGACCAGCTGCAATATCAACTCTACCAAACGGATTGACAATAGCTTGCTCACTCACAACCTCGTTTCCATCAGAATCAAAGCGATTGATTGTGAAGGTAGTCTTGTTATCCGCGTTGGTATTCTGTAATTGCAACCAATGAGTCGTCGTATAATTCTGGTCTTCAGGCTTCAAACTTGGCTGAAATGTATTGTAAACCGCGTAACAAGCATTACTTTCTGAGCCATCAGCCATAGTGAACAAATTGTTTGTTCCACCAAAACCTGAATCCCGAATCTCTGAGCTAAAAAATTGCCCTTCTCCAATCGGAGCAAAAAGTCCCATATTACCCGTAATACAACCCCCAGGCTGAGAAGTTAGATTCACTACCCCATAATCAAACATTGTAAATCCAGGCATCCCGTTGATTGAAAAATCAACTTGGCTACCAGACGCAATAGTTACAGCGTCTGTGCCAAGCAAATTACCAGCGGAACCAAAAAGCTCTAAGACCACATTAACTGGGCCAGTACATGTATTTTGCATGGAAGCAAAATTCTGCTGATCGCAAAAGCCATTCCAAGCCATGGTGGTTGTACCTAACTGATTATAACCAAAATCTTGGTCTAAATCGACGGGAGCTCCTATTGAAATCGTAGTGAAAGACATGTCGTCCCCGGTACCATCGAAATCATAGGTTTGAACTAATCCTGCAGGAAGAGTCGTAGTATCAACCATCACATTATAATTACCAAACGGAAGGTTTGTTACTAGATAGTTACCACTCGCGTCTGTAACAGCAGTGAACAACTGGTCATCTGTTCCACCAAGCACTCCGTCTGCACCTAAAAAGGTAACTTTGATAGTAACACCAGGAATTCGAGTCTCGGTAGGATCAATAATACCGTCACCATTAGCATCGATCCAAACAGTATCTCCAATAGTGCCAGTCGGCGGTGCGTAACCTATGTCAAGGGATTGGTTATTCTGCCCCGCAGCACCAGTACTAAAGTTAATTTCTACATTTCCAGTAGCGGCGTTAAGAATTCCGTCAGAGTCTCTTATGTCCAAAAGGGCCGTATTAGTCGCATCCCCTTCCGCATCATTAATAGTTAGAACACTTGTTCCGAAAGTTGGAGGAACAACGATTTTATAATCATTGACAATCCCGCCATAACTCGGCTTCAACCCATTCACATCATCAGATGTGTTAGGCAAGCCATCAGCTCCAAATCCGCCAATGTCATATATGAAGGATCCGGTAGTATCCGATGCTCTACTTGGATCATTTGAGAACAGATAACGACCGTTCGCATCTGTCACCGCAGTACCAATTAGAACCATAGCGCCAGCAACATTATGATAAAGCTCAACGGTAACGCCAGCTAAAGGCAATTCACCAGCATCTTGAACACCATCGCCATCTAAATCCTCCCAAATATAGTTTCCAACCTCAACCGGTGGCAGTGCGCAAAGGACTTCAACATCTCCAAGACCAGTTCCTTTAGCAAAGTCACTGTCAGGCTTCGCTACCAATTCGAACTCATCGCTCTTAGCACCGGTGGCATTACTGTACCAGTGGATACCTTGGGACCCCAAACTATCGTTTGTAGGTGGATTAACATCATCATCCAAGGGGTCATACACTGACGAAACGACCTCACCACTACCCGGTAGAATCGCCAGTCCACCCAGAGCTAACTCGGCATGAAGCACAGTGGCAGGACTATCATATAATATCTCATCCCCTGTGTAGTATTCTCCAACAGCTGGCCCACAACCAGGATTCCCTTCCAAGATATAAGAAGCTCCAGTAAAGCAAGCTCGAATTATATCACCGCCAGTATTGGTCTGGTAAAGCGTCCCTGAAACATCAGCCGGATCAGGAGCAACATCGAAATGAGGAGTCTGAATAGAAAAGCGGTCAATAAAACCCATAATAATTGAACCATCATCATCAAACTCAATGTCTGACAAAATTGGAGTTGGATATCCCAACGTAATAGGAGAACCTGCAGCAGAGCAAATATGTGAGGGGTCAGCAAAATCTGCCAAGTTAGAATTCCAGCGGAACCAACCATCATTCGCCGCACAAGACGCCACAGGTTGTTTTGTATAACCGAGAGGAGCGGTCAATATCGTGGTAAAATCTCCCCCCGCGGCTCCAGGAGTAAGTTGCATTACATGAGCACTTAAGCCAGCATCAGTTCCACCAGGAGCTTCTTCCGAACAAGTAACTCCAATATAGACCTCTCCATACTGAACTTTAACGGCCCAAGGTCTAACATCAGTGGGATCGCTACAACCTGGATCGTTAACAGGGTAAGTCGCTAATACAGTGGCACTCGCAATATCATATTCGTAGAGCAAACCATTTCCATCCAAATTCATAACATAGAGCTTGGTGTAGTCACTGGAAATATCAATATCCCCAAGGCCAATTTTTCCCGCAAATTGATAACCCTCGGGATCTTTTGTACCAGTAAACGTAGGAACAAATAAGGATTGGGTAACAGCTGCAACAGTTGGAACGGACGCCCAAATACTGGTGCTGTTAGGCAGCGCAGATAAATCAGTTTCATGAATCGCTCCAAGTCCGCCATCACCTACTCCGCTGTTAGCTCTAAGCACAGAAGAGTGGTAAAGCTTATTAGTTAGAGGATTATAGGCAATGCCCCAAACGCTACCAACGTTGTAGGTGGATTCTTGAATAAACGCGACTGGGGATTTTAGAGCAGGATTCCTGCCGGTCGCATCGTAGTTAAAAAGAACGGAAGCTTCCACACCAGCACTACTCGGCTCGGAGGCTAAGTTTCTAGCGTAACAAGTCGCAACTAAGTCCGGGCTCTGGTTACAATACTGTCCGCTACTCATAAAACCTACATCAACGAGGTCCCCATCTGTAGCAAACTCAACAGATGTTCCGCTCCCAGCTCCAGCATTTAGGTAGTTCAGTGCTGCGGTTGTTAATGGTACATACTCTATTCGATAAGGAGCCGCACTAAGCCCAGTTAAAACATACTGACCGCGAATTGGAGAGCCAGCTGCTAAACAACTGGCATCCGGAACACCCGCCCCTGTACAATTAAACTCATAACTCACTGTCGTAGCAGCTAGCGCACCCGAGGCGTCGTAGGCATTAATTTCCATCCCCCCGATGCCAGTCTCCAAGTTTGATGAGGAGTAGAATCCATCCCCATCAAAGTCATTGAAAACAATTCCAGTAATATCTGCTACAGCTGAACCAACACATAAAAGTCCAGTTAAAACTGTAAGACCAGTGACTATGGAGCAGAATCTTAAAAAGCGAGCCATGATAAAAATTCCCAAAAAGAGATATAAATTTAAATTGTGCGCTGAAAGCCAAACCCCTAAATGCGAACGGCAGTGCAAAGAGAGAGGACTAACGTGAGGTACGGACCGACAACACTCTCCTTTTAGCGGGATAGATTTGCCCTCGCAATCGAATTCTTTCGGCTCCAGACTTGGGGCAACCTATTTAAACGACCTTTCTCTAGCTCGAGGGCTAAAAACACATTGGATTGGAGATTTTCTGCCTCCGTAGAGTGAAAAAGAAGAAGAGTGAAGTTATCCACAGGCTCAAATCCCTATGAAAAACTTTCATGCCTCCAAATTTAGTATTTGAATCTAAGTAAGCCTTTAACTCCTTGAAATGAAACTAGAGCCGCCCTTCTTGATTATTCTTTGGTTCAAATGTCACTGATTCCGAATTTTCAAACTTCACACACTTGACATTGCTACGCTGGGTCTCGTCCTGGTAAGTCGCATAGCGGTGGGACCTAATGTACATTTTCCGGGGAAATTTATCTGGATCCGGCTCACCCGATGCTGTCCCACCTATTGCCAAATTCCACTGCTGAATTAAAGGAGTGTGGTAGTTAGAATTTGGCACCACAGTTGTGTAAATCCCATCCATGTAAAATCTAATCCACTTTGGAGACCATTCAATTCCGTAGGTATGAAACTCTCCGTCACAAATATGACTGTTAGGAGAGGTCGCACCACTTGGGGTAACAATACTGCTAAAGTGTTTTTGACCAGAGCTCGTAGGCCAGTGCAGAGAATTCCAATAGGCTGCTTGATTATTGACGTGCTCGAAAAAATCTATTTCATCTGGCCAAATACCGCCCTTTGGTTTGGTGGCACGATATCCAATTCCCCAAAACGCAGGCCAAAGTCCTTCCCCACACGGAAATTTTATCTCAGATTCAATTCGACCATATAGAGCCTCATGATGATTTAACGTCGAGAGCACAGCACTAGAGAATTGCTGGTTATTATTCAAATGGCGCTGTCCACTTTTTATGTAATTCGCAATTACAGCAACTCCATCTCTAGTTAACTTCATATTTGTGGGTAAACCCTTTAAATCGAACGGATCCGCATAGTACTGTAACTCTT
>CALKYB010000043.1 GCA_938003565.1 uncultured bacterium | reverse complement strand
GTTTATCTTTATTATGGACACAGAGATTTATTGCGATTCTCTCAAAAAATTGAGTTAAACCACATGTTTGTTCTTATAAAATGAGCAGAGAGGGAGGTAACTTGTGCTAAGTCGTTTTCTTTGCCTGATTTGCCACTAATTTAGACGCCAAGGGGGTTTTGAAGAAACGCTATAGGATTCTCATTCATATTTAAACATAGATTAAGTATCTTATGGGACCACCTTCTTCCTCAGCGGTATTTCTAGTCTATGAAAGTTGGAACTAGCCTATAGTTTTGCCCTAAATTACTTGAATAAATCTAAGCTGTTCTAAGCATCTTAATTGTAATAGCCTTCCTAAACCGGAAAACCGTAAATTTGCCTAAGTATTGGAAACCAATTGACCTCGAATAATAATGGATAATCTCTTTTTAGTTAGTTGGGGTTCTGTTTGGAAAAGTGGATTTTCCTCGCTGGTGAAAATAAATACAATTCTCGCACTACTTGTACTTTTCCCTCTGATTCTTCCTGGTTTTTCAGAGCTTCGTGCTGAAGTTAAGCGAAATCAAATTGAGCTAAAATCTAAATCCAATGCTGTTGTTAGAAATATCTATATTAGAGTTGAGGATATCTTTGAGTCTAATAAAGATAACAAAGTTTTTCGAGCTATTAACAACTTGAAGGCTAACACTCGTGAAGGAGTAGTGCTTCGGGATTTGTTGCTCAAAGAAGGGGACCCTTACGATGACTTTTTGGTAGCGGAGAGTGAGAGGGTCTTGAGACAGGTTTCTTATTTGAGACAGGTTTCGATTACACCAAGATTTGAGGGGGATAAGGTAGATCTATACGTATCTGTTCAGGATACATGGACTCTCTTTCCTCAGTTTGTCTACTCTACTGGAGGAGGTACGGAACGGAGATCTGTAGCTTTGGTTGAGAATAATTTGCTTGGATATGGAAAGCGGTTTGAAGTTCTCTGGGCTGATGACGAGGGTCGGGAGACAATTGAATTTGTTTGGGATGATAGACGACTTTTTGGTAGCCATCACAATTTAGTTCTTGGTCATTTTGAAAGGAGCGATGGAAGAAGATCGCTTTTTAATATTGGGCGACCGTTTAGAAGTCTTGTTGAGGAAAGTTCTTGGCAGGTGCAGGGGGATTTCTTTGACTTAGTTGGACGACTCTTTGAAGGTGGGGATGAGAGTTTTATTTATAGGCAGAGGCATAGTGAGTTCGCCTCTGGATATACTCGATCAGTGGGTGACCCAGAACGGCTAATAAAGCGATACACTCTGGGCTATGCATTTTCTAAAGATAGTTTTTCAGAAGCGGATGAGGGTGATTTTCAGGATGTAGATTTGGATCCCTTAGAAGTTAGTAGTGATCCGGAACTGTTAGCTCTTGATCGAGAATTTAGCGGTCCCTTTCTTTCTTATTCTCTTATTGAGCCTGACTTTATTTCTACCGACTATGTCGATCGATTTGAGAGAGTTGAAGATTTCAACCTTGGGGTACAATTTAGTAGTCGTCTACAGTTTGCCTCTGAAGCTCTTGGCTCAGAATTTGATACATTATTGGGTTTTACTCGAGTAGCTAAAGGTTGGCGTCTAACCAAGGATTCATTTCTTAGGTCGGAGTTTTCATCCTCCTCACGACTACACTCTAGTGGATTTGATAACACTGTGTTGGACCTTGGGGTAAGGTACTACAATGTTATAGGAGCGGTTAGCTATAAAGATTTTTATCTTGGAAAGCATACAATAGCTAGTGCCTTAAAGATTCGCTACTCGGAGGATTTAGACAAGGACAGACAATTTTTACTGGGTGCCTCTGGAGGCTTGCGGGGGTATGAAAATAGAACTTTTTTTGGTGACAAGAGTTTCGTTTTGTCGATTGAGGATAGGGTTTCCTTTTCTGAGAATGTGTTCCAACTTGTCAACTTTGGCGGTGCTTTCTTTTTTGACGTTGGTGGAGTCGGGGACGGAACTACTGCAGAAATATTTCAAGATCAGGTGTATGCCGATTTTGGAGTTGGTCTGAGAGTTGGTTTTCCCAGGTCTTCTGGGGGAAGTGTTCTCAGAATAGATCTCGCCTTTCCACTCAGGGATGGGCCCGATGGAAGTGATCAGTTTGAACCCCGGCTTTTAATTACAAGTGGCCAAGCTTTTGGGGCTCGACTGCGTCATGAGAAGTCAAACGTGGTTCAAACTGAGAGTGTGCTTGGGCCTGACTAGAATCTACCTCAGGAATCCTCAGACCTACGAACCTATTTTAGGTTTTTCGAGTAACTGGTATCTTGCTTAACAGCACTATAATACTCGGTAATGGGTCGGGATGGATCTTCTCTACCTCTTAACGTAGAACAGATTCTTTAAGAATTTGAAAAAAACATACTTTAGGTGAATAGATGAAAGCTATAAAGGAAATTCCAGGGGCTCCTGCTCCAGTTGGACCATACAGTCCCGCAGTAAAAAGCGGCTCTCTGGTGTTTTGTTCGGGTCAAATTGGTTTAGACCCAAAAACTGGGAAACTTCAGGATGGACTTAGTGCTCAGTTGTCGCAAGTATTGGATAATCTAAGCGCTGTTTTAGCTGCTTCCGGCTCATCAGTTGACTTGGTGGTGATGACCACCATATTTCTTGCTGATATTGGGGATGGGGCATACGTCAATGAAGAGTACGCAAAGTTTGTGAATAGTGAGAACCCTCCGGCTCGACAAACCATTGCTGTGAAGGACTTACCTCTTGGAGCTTTGGTTGAAATATCAGCAGTTGCCGAGGCTAACTAGGACTCTATTTTTTGAATCTCATATCTCTAACTAATAACTTTGGCATTTAGATGGGAAAGCTTGATAACCTGCGTGAGCAGATTGACGAAATAGATACGAAAATAGTTGAACTTCTACAGAGTCGAGCATCTCTCGTGCTTAAAGTTAAGGAGGCAAAAGCTGAGTCCAATATCGATATCTATTCTCCGGCGCGAGAAAAGGAAATACGAGAGCGGGTTCAAGGCTTGGCCAAGGAGGGAAATTTCCCTCGAGAGACACTTGATAATATTTTTTCTTCCATAGTAGGCGCCACTCGCTCACTGATTGGACATTTATCCATAGCATACTCCGGGCCTCGCTGGTCTCGTGCTTATCATGCTGCTTTGCGGCAGTTTGGAACTGATGTGGAGTTTGTCACTACCGTTGATGTTGATGAGCTCCTAGTTAGTTGCAGTAATGGAAAGTACGATTTTGGTGTAGTGCCCATGGAGACAAGTGTTGGTGGTTTGATTTCAAAAACGGTTGCTTCATTTATGGACCTTGAAGCTGATTCTTTGGTGATAGTTGCTGAAGTAAAGTTACAGCAAAACTTATGTTTGCTCTCCAACGCGGAAAATCGAAACTCAGTGAAGACCATTTTAGGCGATGCTAGTGGCTTTGTAGAAGCAGAGGCCTGGCTTGACAAGTTTTTGCCTGGGGTGAAGCGAGAACTTTTAAAAAGTAGAGAAGAGGCTTACGAAGTTGTTAGAAATGATAAATCGGTAGCTCTCATCGGACCAGCTGAGGCTGGCGCAGATGAGGCTTTAGGTTTGCTGGTGGAGGAAATTGAGAGTTTGTCGGGAGGAGAGTCTCGATTTGTTGTGGTTGGGAAGAAGGCCGCGAAGCCGACCAGTAATGACAAAACTTCACTGCTTTGCAGTGTTCCAGAAAAAGCGGGAGCTTTGCATGAAGTATTGCAATTTTTTGCAGACCGGAAAGTTAATCTTTTGAAGATTGAGTCTAAACGTCTCGAGAGAGAGCATGAGATGTTTGGATTGGCAGGACATCCATATTTTTATATCGACTTAGCTGGTAATAAACTAGACACGAATATTGCTAGTGCCTTGGATGAATTGCGGGGGGCCGGTTCTTTTGTGAAAGTTCTTGGTAGTTACCCGAAAGCTGTGGAGATGGAGTCCTTCTGATGGCTATTTTACGAGGTGCAGTTTCAGTGCCTTCTGATAAATCCCTTGGACATCGAGGATTTTTATTTTCAGCTTTGGCCAAGGGCTTGAGCACTGTTTCGGTTTTTAAACCGGGGCGTGACAATCTCGCCTCTCTCAGGGCAGTTTCTCAGTTAGGGGCTAGAATAAAATTTAGAGGTCCGGCCGCGTCTGTATCTAGGGCGCAAAGCGAAGGCATCGAATGGACTGAAATTGGATCCGATGATGGTTATTGCCAGGTGACTATTGAAAGTCCTGGTTTAGGTAATTTTTCCAAACCTACAAAGCCAATATACTGTGGTAATTCTGGAACTACAGCTAGGCTGCTTTGCGGAATTCTAGCTACTTGTTCTTTTGAGACTAGTTTGGATGGCGATAGGAGTCTTCGCAAAAGACCATTCGCTCGTGTTCGAGAGCCCTTAGAGTTGATGGGTGCTAAGTTTTCCGCTGATACTCTGCCTTTAGAAATTGAGGGAGGGGAGTTAGAGGGAATTGACTACCGTTCGCCAGTAGCGTCAGCTCAAGTTAAGAGTGCGATAATTTTAGCCTCACTTGCAGCTAAGGGTGATTGTTCGGTGGTTGAACCGTGTTGTTCTCGAGATCATACTGAGAGAATGTTGAGTGCGATGGGGGTTGGTATTACTAGCTCTGGGGTGGAAGCTTCTGGTTCATCTGCCTGGAGGGTTGTGGTTGAAGAATTAAATAATCCCCTTAGTCCTCTGAAGGATTTCACAGTTCCAGGTGATTTTTCATCCGCCGCTTTTCTAATTGTCGCAGCTTTGCTTGTGCCGGGTTCTGAAGTTACGATTGAAAACTGTGGTGTGAATCCGTCGAGGATTGGACTACTTAATATTTTGAAACGAATGGGAGCCTCCATTGAGTGTCGTAATGAACGAGACTCTGGTGGGGAAGCTGTAGCTGACTTGGTTGTGAAGTATAGCGAACTTAGCAATGTTGAAATTGAAGAGAGTGATGTCGTTGAAGCTATAGATGAAATACCAATTTTGGCAGTCGCAGCTTCGTTTGCTTCTGGTAGCTGCCGAATTCGTGGTGCTAAGGAGTTGCGGGTTAAAGAAACGGATCGACTACAAGCCGTTTCTAACCTACTTCGTGCAGTGGGAGTGGCGGTCGAGGAGTTTGAGGATGGACTGGATATTGAAGGCTTGGGGGTTGACCCAGTGAAGTCTGTTTTCTCAGACTCGTCATGGCAGGGCACTCATGACCATAGAATTGAAATGTCAGCCTCGGTTTTAGATATGATCGTTAATGTTGCAAGGGACGACTCCTACCAGCCTAAGGTTTTGGATCGCGAGGTAGTAGAAACATCATTCCCAGAGTTTGAGGGGTGTTTAAAATCGGTCATTTCATGACTACTTCTGATTTAGGAACCAATGAGAAAGTCATTACTATTGATGGCCCAGCTTCTTCTGGGAAGTCCTCTGTCTCTTATGAACTCGCTCGCAGACGAGGTTTTCTTCACTTAAACTCCGGACTTCTCTATAGAGCTGCGGGTTACTTAGCTGTTAAGAAGGGAGTCGATTTGAGTAACGAGGCTTC
>CALKYB010000042.1 GCA_938003565.1 uncultured bacterium | reverse complement strand
TTTAAATGAGGCGCAGTATAATCCATCCCATAAAGGTAATTTTGGTTTCGCTAATAGGGGTTTCAGTAAGCTTTATCTTTAGTTTGGTGGCTCCCAACGGCAGATTTGTCTCGAGTTCTTGTAGTCTATTGCTAGATCTTTAGGGTCTTTTATAATGGAAAAAAATCTCGATAGGTCGTAATCAGCTGGAGTTATGTGACGAGTACCTCTGAGGGAAATGACGTAGCGATTGTCCGAAATTCTATTGAAGGCCTTACTAATTCTTCCAGCAGCAAATAGTCGTGCTGCGGTTTTGCCTCGATTTTTTAGACCAAGTGCCATTCCCAAGGCCTTGTCTTGAAATGTTCCTTTGCTTTGAATTATTTCAACTGGACGAATAGGGTATCCTACGCTGTGAAAGGCTTCAGATAGAACTCTTGAGCAAATTCGATCTGAATCTGACAGGGTGAAGTCCGTTACGAATCGTCTGAGAAATTCAGGCAAAATCTCCCAAGGAAAACCAAAAAAGAACAATAGGCGGATGATGTGTTTAATATCGTATTCAAGTCCAAGCTGGCCTAGGGCCTGCTCAACCACTTTTTCCTTATCTTTTTTGCTAAGACTCTCTGAACGACAATGTCGAATCATTAGCCCGACATACTCTTCTAGAGGTTTTAGATGAATTCCACGGATTGGATCAGAGTCTACCACCAAATGTTGGAGCGATTTATGACCGAATTTTTTTGACCATTCTTCCTTTTCTTCTTCGCTGAGTAGATCATCTCTTTTACCTACGTACAAGACTACGTGAGACCATTGAGAGACTGTCAAAACCTTTACAACATGAGAGATACGAGCATTGCCGCAAACTAAAAGAACATCGCAAGGCTCCACGCGGTCGATTAGAGCTCGAATATTTGTAACTTCACTAGGGTTATATAGTTGATTGGGATCGGTAAGGAACCTAGTTCCCCAAGCAACTAGTGGCGCGAAAAGGCGCATGAGCAGGTCGTAGCATCTAGAAGTTATCGCAGTTGCCAAGGTAGGTATAGCTTTCAAAGGCGTTTGAAAACTTGTTGTATAACTCGATTGACTCACTTTCTTCAAGATTTCCTTTCGAAACTGCCTGCATAACAGCATTTCGCCACTTCTCACAAAGGTCGTCTTTTTGATAAGCAACGTACTTTAAAACCTCCTCCACGGTATCTCCTGGAACAACGGAAGAAAATTCTACGGTGCCGTCTTCACTGACCTCAATATGAACAGCGTTTGTGTCCCCAAAAAGATTGTGTAGATCCCCGAGAATTTCTTGATAAGCTCCTACTAGAAATGCCGCAAAGAAGTATGGTTCTCCTTTCTTAAGATTGTGAGCGAGGAGATATCGTTTCACATCTTTTAAGTCAGGAAATTTATCAATTTTCCCGTCGGAATCACATGTAATATCGCCTAGAACAACGGGTCTTGTGGGCTCCTCTGAAAGTCTATGAATGGGCATAACGGGGAAAACCTGACCGATAGCCCAGTGGTCGGGCAGGGATTGGAATATAGATAGGTTGCAGAAGTATGTATCAGTAAGGTTGGCAGGTAGTCTTTCTAGGTCCTCTGGGAGGTAATGAAGATCAGCTGAGAGTTGAGAAATCCGTTTTAGAAGAGCCCAGTAACATTTGTCGGCTCTAGCTCGATCCTCAATTGACATGTGGCCTAGATTGAACTGAGACAGTATGTCGTTTCGAATTGCCAGAGCATCATGAAGAGTTTCATGACAGTTCTTAGCAGTTACTGAAAGAAGTAGTTGAGCCATGTTGGTCACTTGAGTTTGCTCGGTTTCTTCTAGAATTATTTCCGGTTCGCATTGACCTCTAAAAGTATTAGCGATGCCCAAAACATCGAACACCAAAATTGAATGATGAGCTGAGATTGCACGTCCGGTTTCGGTAATAATGTGGGGCCTGCCCACATCAGCCTGCTCGCACACTTCATTAATAGTTGAGACAACATCCCTTGCGTACTCTTCCACCGTATAGTTCATGGAAGATTCGAAGGCCGTCTGTGATCCATCATAGTCCACACCAAGTCCGCCACCGACATCTAAATACTCAAGAGCAGGGCAAGATTTTTTTAGTTGAACATAAACTTGGCAAGCTTCTTTCAGACCTGCTCGAAGAGAGGATATTGCAGTAAGTTGGCTACCTATATGAAAATGAATTAATTTTAGAAGGTGTTCTTTTTTTTCTTTTTTAAGAAGATTGGTTCCTTTAAGAATTTCGCCAATGCTTAATCCAAATTTGGCTCGGTCTCCACCAGACCTCTCCCAGCGACCAGAGCCCTTACCCGAGAGTCTCAGTCTGAAACCAATCTCAGGTACTACTCCCAATTCTTCTGCAACTTGCAAAAGGAGTGGTAATTCTGAAAATTTTTCTACGATTATCACCGGCCTGCGCCCAACTTTACTACTCATCAAGGCTAGTTCGATATACTCTCTATCTTTATATCCGTTGCAAAGCAGTAGGGCAGAGCTATCATCGTGTATCGCCAGTACTGCAATGAGCTCTGGTTTACTCCCTACTTCGAGACCCATGGAGAATTCCCCACCAGCTTGTCTGAGAACGTCAACAACGCCGTGCTGCTGATTTACCTTAATAGGGAAAGCAGGGAAGTATTTTCCAGAATATTGATTTTCACGAATAGCCGAGGAGAAAGCTTCGTATAGGTGTCTTACTCTATGTCGCAGTATATCATTAAATCTAAAAAGTACCGGAAGCCCAATTCCTTTCTCCTGAGTGGATTTTACTAGATCGTTAAGATCTACTCTTGGCCCCTCTTGACCGTGAGGCAGGACTTCAACATTTCCAGATTCGTTAATGGCGAAGTATTCTTTACCCCAGTTTGGGACACCATAAAGCTCGGCGCTTTTTTGGATTGTCCAGCTTTCAATATCTTTCACTTTTTTGAGACCTCCGCGCGTAGAATTTTTTCCACCACCTGGGATGCTAATGCTCCAGGAAAAATTTTCCCTATTAGAGAGAGAAATTTGTTTCCAACACCGTTGATGCAAACGCTTCTTCTTTTTTCGGCAGAATTGATTGCCTGCTTTACCACCTCGAGCGATGTCATTGAAGGAATGTGATCCATTTTCTGGGAAAGTCCCGAGACAATATGAAACTCACTTTGAGTGGGTCCTGGGCAATGAGTCATTACATGAACACCAAACTGTTTGGCTTCAGCGAGCAAAGCTAGAGAGAAACTACGGACAAAGGCCTTAGTGGCGCCGTAAGTTGTCATGTAACACATGGGAGGATAGGCTGCGATAGAGGCAACGTTGATAATTGTTCCCTTTTTCAATTTTTTCATTTCCATGAACGCTAGGTAGGAAAGCTCAACCAATGCCTCGCAGTTAAGAGTGATCATGTTTCTCTCTTTTTCAATCTCAACTTCACTAAACTTACTAACGGTGCCGAACCCAGCGTTATTTACGAGTATGGTTTCGGCAGATGTGGTGCTAGAGAAATGATTTGGGAATTCACGTTTGACTTCATTAAAAAAATCACTCCTTTGATTTCGCTCAAGCAGGTCAACTTTTTTTATATGAATATCTACTTTATATTTGGCTAAATCTTGCTTGAGCTCTTCAAGTCTATTTAGTCGTCGGGCACATAAAGAAAGGTCATACCCTCGTCGGGCAAACTCTTGAGCGTAGGACCATCCAATTCCCGATGAAGCTCCTGTAATAATAGCTAGTGGCCTTTGTGTTGGCTTCTGTGAGGGTGTATCGGTATTGGGCATCGAAAATCCTGTTGAAAACTTCGATTAAATCATAGTATTATTGTCCTTTACCCAGAAAGGGATCGCTATAATAGCAGTTCCGCTTTTTTGCGAAATCCCATTTTGGCCTGGTAGGAGATAAATTATGTCTAAGAGCAGGAAAAACATATCCAAGTCAAATTCCTTATCTTTCGGCTCAATATTGATGCTGTTTCTGTTTTCTGGAGCTCTTGTATTCATCGGTCTTGAAACACTCAACCGAAGTTATGGAGGCTTGGGGAATGTTGTTAAAAGTTATGCGAACACATTGGCTCAAAGTGCCTATCAGTGGGCTGATCTTAACGTTGGAGAGAGGCGAGTTAAGTCTCGATTTCCAGGGGGCAATGTTGAGTCGGACCAGCTTGATAGCCGAACCCTTTTCAAACTTGGGGGAGCAAACTCAGGTGAAAGTCGGGCTCGCTTTAGCGTCAAGGGTAGTGAGGGAGAACCTAGTAAATGGAGGTCGCGTTTATCTGGCTTAACTAAGCAGCAGCCCGTAGATAGTCCTGTTCAAACTAAACCGTCCATTGAGAAACTTGGTAATTCAGATCGTCTTGGATTAAGTAAGTTGATAGAGAATTTATAAATTTCGCACCCTTAGCTATTAGCACTTATTTAGTGTATGTAATTTACCTCAAATTTAAGGAAATTCTGGCTAAATACTAGATTTTTTAATCTTCCACCTCAATCCAACTTAAGTTTGGGCTGTCCCGCTTAGATTTTTTCCCAATCTTGATGTATTATTTCCCTTCGAAATTCTGAAAGTTTCTTTTCTTGGTTTTGTCTGACCCCAAACTTCTATTATGGGTTTGATTTTACCCCATTTTGAGAAACTATAAATCCTAACCTTGAGGGATCAACTGATGTTAAAAGCCAGGTTTAGCGCTTATTATTCCATCCT
>CALKYB010000041.1 GCA_938003565.1 uncultured bacterium | reverse complement strand
GACATCAGAAAATAGTTGAAATTGCTCCTTCGGTATCACTAAATAAAAAACAAAAAGATAACTTATATAGCTACGCCACCTCCCTAGCCAAGTCACTAAACTTAGAGTCAGCCTCTACAGCAGAGTTTTTAGTGACGGGAGATCAAGAAATCTATTTCATTGAAATCAATCCTCGAATACAAGTTGAGCACACTGTTACCGAACAAATTACTGGGATTGATATTGTTCAAAGTCAAATATTAATAGCCTCCGGGTCCTCACTTAAGGATTTAGGCATTGAGCAAGATCGTCTCGAGCAAAGGGGTGTGGCAATACAGTGTCGTATAACAACAGAAGATCCAAAATCTGACTTCCAGCCCAACTACGGCAAACTCGTTACTTACAGATCCGCAGCCGGATTTGGAATTCGTCTTGACGCGGGCTCAGCCTTTGCTGGAGCAGTCGTTCAGCCCTTTTACGACTCCCTTTTAGTTAAAGTAACAGCGTCTGGAGAAAGCATTGCACAAGCCTCTAAAAGATTAGCCCGAGCTTTAATCGAATTTCGAATTCGAGGTGTTAAAACCAACATCCCATTCCTATACAATATTCTACATCATGATGATTTTTTATCCGGAAACTTTAACACTAGCTTTATTCAGGACAAGCCTGAGCTATTTGAGTTTAGCAAGCGAAAGAACAGAGCAAATCGTCTGTTAAAATTTATTGGAGAAACTACCGTCAACGGGCATAAATTGATGCCCGGCATTAAAAGGCCTAAAAACATTCCAACTCCGACTGCATCTCCTTCTTTTGACAGCCCACCTCCTGCTGGGTTTAAGAACTATCTAGAGGAGAATGGTAAAGACAAGTTGTTGCAGCGTCTGAAAGAGGAAAAACAATTACTAATTACTGATACTAGTTTTAGAGATGCTCACCAATCCTTGCTCGCTACGCGAGTGCGCACCTACGATATGCTCAACATATCAGAATCGGTTTCTCATTTAGCGAGTCAGCTATTTTCCTTAGAAATGTGGGGTGGAGCAACTTTTGATGTTTCACTAAGGTTTCTAAAAGAAGATCCCTGGGAGAGACTTTCTAAACTGCGAGAGAAAGTCCCGAATATCCTTTTTCAAATGCTTTTGAGAGGAACAAATGCTGTTGGCTACACTCGGTATCCAGATAATGTAATTATTGAGTTTATAAAACAGGCCCACAGCACAGGTATCGACATCTTTCGAATTTTTGACTGCCTAAACTCCGTTGATAAAATGAGAGTTTCAATTGATGCTGTTCGTGAATCTGGCGGGATCGCCGAAGTTTGCCTTTGCTATACGGGGGATCTGGTTAGCGAAGAAAAACTGGGCAAATCTGGTAAGTTCAATCTCGACTATTACACATCCTTGGCCGAAGAACTTGAGAAAGCTGGAGCTGAAATTCTTGCTATTAAGGACATGGCCGGACTTCTTCGCCCAGAGTCAGCCCAACTTCTGCTCTCTACTCTTAAGAACGTCACAGACCTGCCCATCCACCTCCATAGTCATGACACAGCCGGAGGACAAGCCTCTACCTACAGAGTGGCAGCGGATGCTGGGGTCTCAATCGTAGACTGCGCTTTTTCTGCAGTCTCTGGAGTAACGAGTCAACCAAGTCTTGAAGGACTTGTTAGAAGTCTGGAGAATTCCGAAAGAGAAAGTCAATTGCAAGCTCAGGATCTAACCTCAATCAGCTCTTACTGGGAAGCAATTCGAGGATGCTACCAACCCTTCGAATCAGACCTAAGAACTTCCACTGCGGAGGTCTACATAAATGAAATTCCAGGTGGTCAATATTCTAACTTACGTCCGCAAGCAGCGAGTCTTGGTTTGGAAGATAGATTAGGTGAGATTAAGAAGGCTTACACAGACGTAAACCATTTGTTTGGAAGGATCGTAAAGGTAACACCAAGCTCTAAAGTGGTGGGTGATCTTGCTTTGTTTATGGTGGCCAACAATCTTACTATTGAAGAACTAAAAGCTCAGGCATCCACCCTTAGTCTACCAGAGAGTGTGGTCAATTTCTTAAAAGGAGACATTGGCATTCCCTATGGAGGTTTTCCGGAAGACTTTAGAAAAGCAGTTTTAAAGGATGACACAGGAATTGAAAAACTTGAGAAATTGCCAGCCACTGACTTCGATAAAACCAAAAACGAAATCTCTCAACTCTCTTCAGGCCCAGTATCAGAGCAAGATATTCTAAGTTACCTCCTCTACCCAAAGGTATTTAGAGATTTTTCTGCAGCTCGAACAGAGTATGGAAACCTAATGGTTCTTCCAAGTAAAACTTTTTTTTACGGCTTAGAGCGTGGTGAAGAAATTTCGGTAGAACTTGAACCAGGAAAACTACTTTATATAAGTTTGGTTACAATAACCGAACCAGACGAGGCTGGAGACCGCACAGTCTTTTTTGAACTGAATGGACAAACTCGAGGAATACGTATCCATGATCAGAGTGTTTCATCAACCGTCCGAAAGAATCGGCCAGCAGATACGAATGATGACAACCATGTTGCTGCCCCGCTAGCGGGAGTTATTTCTTCTGTAGATGTTAAAGTTGGTCAAAAAGTGGCACAAGGTGAAACCCTTTTTGCTCTGGAGGCTATGAAAATGCAAACTTTGGTAGCTGCCCTGAAGGGTGCAACCATAAAATCAATCGAAATAGAAAGTGGTCAGCAGGTTTCAGGTGGAGATTTAGTTGTCGTACTAGAGTAAAGTCTAGTAGGCCTTTGCCATGAGAACCATGTTGGTAAGCCCTTGGCCTTTTCCCATCGAAAGCTGTTTTCCGAAAAGTTCGTGAACAAATGTTTCGTCCACTTCTTTTAGTAACTTCCTGGGCACTCCGGAA
>CALKYB010000040.1 GCA_938003565.1 uncultured bacterium | reverse complement strand
CGTGTTTTGTAAGAGCTATGCTAGCTAGCAATCATCTTAGGTTTTGTCTGTTATGCCAATCTCTGACTTGAACCTTCTTGATAGAGAAAACTACGCAGTGGAGTTTTAAAGGCAATCAGTAACAGTCCGATTGAAAGAAGGCACCAAACCGCTGGCCACTCATTGAGATCTTTAGTTGTGCTCCAAGCAAGCACTGGGCCAATAAGAATGTGGTAAGTTGTAAATCGTCGGGCTCCGTAGAATATTGGTAGCAAAAATGCGGGAATGAAGTAACCTAAGCCAGCCCATTTCCAACCATTGGCTTTTACCTCCCAAGCTATGTGCCAACTTCCTGATACAGAACACCACCGGTCTGAGCATAGGGGTTCTCGGCCTATTTCGCAGGCTCCAGCTATGTCCAAAGGTAGAATTCTAAGAGTATTAACCAGGATGCCAAGAACACAGAGGCTGTAAACTATCTTTTGGATTTTTAATTTCCGAGCACTAGGAATAAAATGCATTGAAACCATATTAATAAAAATAGGTTGCACAATAATATGTGCCATTCCCAAAAATGTAAGGAGCGCATTTAATGGTAAATCACAGCGATCAATAACTATGTAAGTGAAAGCCTGCAGGAGCTCCATTAGAGAAAAGTAGCCGAGTGGCAGCCACAGCTCTTTTGGTTCGCCTTGTTTTGCGACATATATTGTACTGCATACTCCAACAGATGCTAGTACAGCTGATGCTTCACCACTCCAGCACATAGACTTACTCGCTATTAACTGCTTACACGATACCTTGCATACCTTTTTTAAAAGCTACAATTTGTTTAGGCATATTGCACTTAGAGAGATACGGGAAGTTAAAAATTAAATCAAAACCATTTCTCGCAATAAAGCCTCAGCGCCAGGCCAGCTAGTGTCGATTTCACTGGTTTTAGCTAAGCCAGCATATGTTTCTTCACAAATTAGCCAGATAGTTTTAGGTGAGAGTTGGAGAAAAGAAATTGGACATTCACCTGAAAGTTCCCCTCCGATCGCTTTTTCAAGAGATTCAATCATGTGCAAGTTCGTTGTAAAGCCAGTTAAAACCATTTTTTCCGTATCTAATTTAAAATTACACATTAGATGGAAATTGCTTCTACTCAGAACAATTGAATTGCAACTTTGTTGAGACTATGGGCTTTTCATCCACAAATATCTTTCTTTGGAGTCTCAGAATTTTAAAGTAAATGAGAATGTTTTTTCAAGCAATAAACTAAAATGACTAAATAGGTCCCTGATACGCATTAGCTTCTAGTAGATACTTTAATACTACTAGCAACTTCTTCTCTTGGTTTTCTCTTTAAGCGTGTAATGCTTCCAAGGGGTTCATGAGTGTAGTGGATTAATCCATATTTCCTTTTTCTCTTGGAATTTGATTCCTTATGGATATATACCCCCTCGATTTCAAACCATTTTCCCTTTTTTAGTTTTTCTTTTCCAAATTTTACATTGTGGTAGACAATTATAGTTTCGTTTTCAAGAAGAGCAGGAGAGTTAATTATAAATCGTTGATGAAGGTATCTTCCAGTTCGATCATCATCTCCGACAATAGTTCGGTAGGTGTCGATAGATTTTCGAACGATTACTTCTTTAGCTGAGTCTTTTAGAGTTTTGACAATTTTGGCACGAATTCTAATTATATGATTATCATATTTTTCGGGTGACTTTGCGAAATCAGAATATTCTTTAGATGGCGCCATCACAGTTTTATGCTGACGACGCTTAAATGATTGATAGGCTAGAAGTGTTAGGATAAATAGAAAGCCTTTAGGGAGGTGCCTGTTAACTAAATCTTGGCAGTATCCGGCTTGGTGTTCTGCGCAGTAGTGAGAAATCTTTCCAAAAATAGCTAGAAGAATCAAGAAAGCCCAAATTGATATCAATCTAAATCTGCCTCGTAGTTTGGATCTTAATTTAAAAAACTTAGCTAATTTCATTTAGAATTTTAAAGGGGTGTTTCTAGTTTGTGGAAATAGTGTTGCTTGATAGTGCTAAGAAAGCAAGTATTTGATAGTTTTGTCTCAATTGCTGGAGTAAGGATACTCAGAGATTAGTGGTTTTGCTTAGCAGATGAACTATTTTAATTGGAATTGATTTGAATGAAAAGCTTTGGTCCTGGATTGTGGTTTGTCGTTATTTTGTTTTTGTCGTTCTTAAGTTTTGGATGTGAGGGAAAAGATAAAGCTGATGTGGGGTTAACCTCTGTCACTACTACTTCTGATCAGGATAATGATAAAAAACAAGAGCCTTCGCAAGCTGTCTCGTCTTCAACTCAGTTGTTGGGAAAGTTTGGCGAAGAGTTCTTCGTCCCAAATAAGTTTGAAGTTGCTCCGGCACGAAAAAGTGGGGTGATATTTAGTCTTGAGCAAGTGAAGAAAGACGAGACATTGAGCATTGCCGATTTTAAAGTTGAAATTCAATTGGAGGTCGAGGATTTCCTATCTGGTCGAAACTGGTCACATACAAAGAAAGCAAATGACTTCGATTTACCTAATTTCTCGGACCAAGTCGACGAAACTTTCGACGAGGAAAAATTGAAGGTATTTCTCGAGCAAGGTCAAGCTAAAGCGGTGCCTCGAGTAATGTTCTCGAAGCGTGATGTTGACGGGCGAGGCTCTTCAGGTTCTGGGATTAAGAGAGAGAACTTTACTTTAGATCTTCAGTTTGGAGAGTTTCATGCTGAGACCGGACAGGCGTTTACTATTGATCTGAACTTTGAAGATCGAGATGGGGTTAGGGGAAGTTTAGCAGGTAGCGGTTTCGCAGAGGTTCTAGATATTGGTCTTAAGGAAGGAGCGATGGCAATACGTTCAGACGATTTTCGAGTTAGAGATAGTTTGAGAGATCGATTTATCAGGGATAAGTATGGGTGGGAACCTGGGCAAATTAGACAATCAGGTGGTGGGGTGACCGTTGCTAGTAAATACTCTTTTCCAAAAACTTCAGGAACGAATTTAGTGTACTTAGTTGATGGTGAGAAGGAAAAGTTAAAACTACTTTTCTTTAAAGATGAGAAAGGCTGGAAAGTTATAAAAGAACTAGGCTCCCATCAGCTTTTAGAAGCTCATTTATTGGAGATGCCGGGAGACCGCAGAACAGAAAGTCAGATTTGTCATGATGGTGCAAGGACTGCTGCTGCGAAAGAAGCTGAAAAGTTTTTAACTAGTAAGAATTTAATAGAAAAGGTTTCCAGCATTTACTTTAGCTGTAAGGTGGCTTGTAACCAGGAGATTGCGTCTTGTTGTGCCTCGGTCCGAGTTGATCGGGAAGATTTAGATGATGAGCTCTCAAGAGATTTGACTTCAGCAATTGCCAGTAGACAAGTTGTTAAAGAGAGTCTTTCGAAAAGGAATCAACTATCGGAACAACTATTTTTGAATTATCTCTTAGAAAAAAATGAGACCGATTGGGTTTTCAAAAATGAGCTGCCCTTATCAAAAGGTGTTCATCGAAAGGATGCTAAGATTGTTGATAGAGAGAATCTTTCTACAGTGAAGTCTCCTAATACTTGTATTTGGTGGAAGTGATGGCTAAAAATTTTGGATCTATTCTTATAGTAGTTTGTTTTTTTTGGTCCTCGATTTCCTCAGCTGAGATTCCGGCCAATACTATTTGGGGCATTGCGGGAGGAGTTCCATTTAAGAGTCAGAAAATTGAGTCAGAACAGAGAAGTGGTATCCGACTCTATTCCGAAGAGTCTGGACTTTGGTCTCATGATATTAGGATTACTCTTCAACCAACCCCAGGTATCCGATTGCGTGACGGGAAGCCGGTGGCCACCAACGGCGCTCTAGAATTAAGAAGAATGGGAGGTTACAAGCTATTTTTCAAACAGTCCCATGCTATCGATAAAAAGAATGAGTGGCGTGAGTCAGTAAGCGTAAGTTCTGATGGTGATTTTTCGGCCAAAATTTCTCTTCGAGTTCGTGGTTTGGGACCTTATAGAGGAAAAGACTTAAGGGAGTCTTATGGGAATGGTGAGTTTGAGCTTGAAATAGTTTTTGGAAAAGTTGAAAGGTATCGTATTCCTTTTTCGGTAAAGCTTTTAATTGAAGGGAAACGGAAAACTCAACTTCAGGGTTCTTCCTACATAATGCTTGGAGATGTCGCGCTTAAAGGGGGGAAGCTCGATACTAGCAATGATTCGCGAGATACCCTTAGGTATTTAGCGGTAGAGTATTTGATTGATCAAAAAAATGAAAAGTCACTGGGGGTTGAAGATTGTGGTGCGACCTTTACTTCGGTTCGAGCAACCTCTAGGGGGTATCGCTCCGGGTTTGTGGAGTGTAGGCGACAGTATGGTGGCCCTTTTTATAAACTGATTCTGGTTAAAGAAAAAAAGCAATGGAAGGTATCTCACGAGCTGGAGAAGGACACGTTGTATTGGGCCCACACTCCAAATATTGAATATACGACTCACTCCAGCTGTGCTTTGGAGACGAAAAGTGCGATTTTTGAAGTTGGTAAGAAAATGGAGAGGTGGATAAAAAATCGAAACATCGAATTTGATAAGCTGAATATTAAACCAGATGGGCAGGTGGAAGAAACCAGAGGACGAATTACTCAGCCGAGATGTGAAATTGATTGTAATTTTCGAAAGGGAACCTGCTGCCAAAGCTTTCAATATGATGAAGAGTATTACGATAAGAACTATTATTTAGAGCAGCGCGATGACAAAATGGTTGTAGTTAAAGAGATTGATCTCAATCAAGTCTTGGATCGTGAAAGTGGAAAGATTGTAGTAGACGAAAAAAGAAATCCAAATCGTTGCGGATGGGGGAGTTGGTGATAGGCAGGCTTAAAGTTGGCCTACTTTCAATTTGCAAGATGCCGCAATGTTCAAGTTTAGATACAGTTCTTGCGTAATTTTCCTTCCTTGGCCCGTAAACGGGGATTGATCGAAATCCTAAAAAGCCAGAGATGCTAATTGCTTAACCGCGAACTGAAAATTTTGCAGTCCTTAAAGTAAAATATTTGTAACTTTGTCTTTATTTTAACTCATTTAATAGTGATTTACTCAAGTAGAATCTCTGGTTTGTCGTCAGGAACTTCTAGATTGGTATCGTAGTTGGAGTAGAGCAGTGAACGCCGAGCGTGGCTGGCTCCTCGGATGATATTTGTAATTTACTGAAGAGAGATAGGAAGGAGACATACTATGGAAAATCAATTTGCAGAAGGTTCTGACTTAGCAATGGCCTCCGGGGGGGTGTTAGATCGGGAAGCAGCCTTAGTCACTTCGGTTTTTGGTTGGATGACCTTTGGATTGGTCTTGACTGGAGTTGTAGGTTTATTTGTTCTTCATAGCCCCAGTTTGTTTGGTTTTGTGGTAGCAAACTTTATTCCTCTCATCATTGCTGAACTAGTTTTAGTTTTCGCACTTTCTCTAGCAGTTAATAAAATGTCCGCGCCAGTAGCCACAGGTTGCTTTGTGATCTATTCAGCATCAAATGGACTCACGCTAGCCCCGATGCTTTCACTTTTTAGCGGAAGTTCTATTGCAAGCGCTTTTATGATGACTGGTGCTTTGTTTGGGACCATGGCGGTATATGGCCATGTTACGAAGCGCGATCTTTCTACCATGGGAAGCTTTATGATGATGGGGCTTATTGGGGGTTTGATCGCTACCGTTGTTAATATGGTGTTCTTGCAAAGTGCTCAGTTGGACTGGATTGTAAGCATTGTTTTTATTCTCGCATGCACGGGTTTGACAGCTTGGGACGTGCAGAAAGTTAAAAAAATGGCAGGAAGTTTAGAACAGGACACACCTGAGTTTAGAAAAGCTGCAATTATTGGAGCCTTGGAACTCTACCTTAATTTTATTATTATCTTTCAAAACTTACTTTCTTTAATGGATGACTAGTGTTTGATAGTGGGGCTGAGAGTGAAGGTTGCTCTCAGCTTATTGAGTTCTTCATTCCTAGCCACGCCTTTTTATTTTTTCTCTTCTCTTTTTGGGATGTGCAGTTGGCACAATAGTAAATCTGGATTTTTTTTCACTTTTCCACAGAGTTTGAACTCTTGAGCCCCTACGTGCTTTTAGGCGCATTAAGCTGGGGAAATTATTGCCCCATTTTATTGAAATAATTCTATATTTGATCTCAAATGATCCTCAAAGACCACATAGGTTTTTTTGGTTTGGTGTGAAGACTAGAGCCAAGTTGTTCTATTCTTTACACCATAAGGATGGATTGATGACTGAGCTGTCAACTATTGATTATTCTCAATTTTCTGCTGTGAAAAGCGGTGTTTCTGAGCCTTTGCCTGTTTTAGAGGGTGAGCGTGTGGTTTTGATGTTCGGTAATTTTTTTGAGCATGGAAGCTATAAATCTACTCCTGGTTATGTAGGAGGCTGTGCGATAGTGATCACAGACGGGGGGCACCAAGTGCAATGTCCGTTAGTATGTCTGTTGCACGAAGATGATTGGGAGAGATACTCAATCGAGGACTGAAAATTTGTTAGGTTTTCATCGAGCTGACATTAGTCGGCTCTGGTCTTTTTCTTACTTAGTTGATTTTACAAGTTGAAATTATAGCTGAAATGCTAATTCCAAATTCCCGGAGTATAAAAAAAAGAAACTATTCCCTCATAATTTTAGTTAAAATCTAAAGTCCTTTTATCTCTCGATATTCATCCTGAAAACGTCCACCTGAAATTCTTTCTAAATAAATTTAGTCTAAATCAACGCAACTTTTCTCTTCTCAAAGCATCGAAACAATTATATGTGTTCGATCTAAGAGGGTCGAATTCCGTTTTTAAACTAAAACTCTTTGAGAAAAGTAAAGGTAATATGTTCAATAGAAATATCACTAACCCAAGTTTGCATCTTGTCCTCTTGACTTTTGTAGCTTTTTTAATGACCGGCGTTTCGGCTTTTGCTCAATCGGTTGCTACCCCAAGGCAAAGTACGTTTTGGAGTGATAGCTACTCTGTAGGTGGAAAATGTTATTGTGATTCAAGTTTTGATCATGGTCTAGATAGCATCCGCGTTGCCACCCCTGCCGGAGAAAAGTCTGTAGTGGAAGTTTGTGGTGACATTCTGAAAAAGTATGGAGAAGGAGCGGTTTCGGGTCGAACTTATTTTAACGATATACAATGCGGCAATGGTCCTGCGAACACTGCCCCGGATGAAGCAATCTGTCCTGGCGTAGCTGGCTCCCCTGCTGGTTCATCAGCAAACATTTATGAAGGACCTCGTTGTTCTGAGAAAGGTCCTAAATGGAACCTTGAAGAACTTTATTCAAATTCCTCAAATGATTTAGTTTCCTATCACCATGGATTGAGTGATGGTTTAGCCAGTGATGATGTTGAAATGGGTGGCAGTTCTGAGGTGGAAGAATCTGGAATGGACACCTTGGTTGTGGTTGGAACTGACCTAGATGGTGAAATATCTAATGATGTTAAATCGCGATTGGACGCTATTGCTGAAACTGATTGGTTGGATGCAGCTTCAGATTGGGATCGAACTGTGGGTGATGTTGCAAATGAATGGGCTGAGAGAATGCGCTCTGGGGGTGAGATACAAGTAGTCGAAGATGGAAGTTCAGATTTTACTGCTGCAGTGGTTCAAGAAGTTGAGAGTCTAGATGAAAAAATCTCTACTAAAGATATGATTACGGTCTATCAGGGGTCTTTGGATAATGAGGCTAAAAGTGATTCGGAAAGTCTAAAATATCTTAAGAGTAAAACTGATTATCAGTTAGTTCTAGCCGATAACGGGAAGTCTGAAACAGATTGTTCTGTTTCTGCAGCTACTCTTGGAGAAGCTAAAAAAGCTTTTGATCAACACTGTGCTGGTAAGACTAGAGTTGACTGTGATCCGATAGGGGGGAGTTGGGTTTGTGCAAACTTTGCTATGGGATCAGGTGCTCCAGGGAAACCTCCTGTCGAGACTACGACTACATCGACAACTCTACCAACTACAACCACGACCGTTCCAAATACAACAACTACAACCACTTCAACTGTACCTGACAATACTCTATGTCAGGTCTCCGCTAGTAGTTTGACAGTTGCGAAACAACTTTTTGCTTCAGCCTGTCCTAACGCTGAAACAAGAGATTGCGATCCTGTTGGTAGTGGGTGGACTTGTGCGAATAAACAGATAGGTTCAGGTTCTCCTGGGAAGAAGC
>CALKYB010000039.1 GCA_938003565.1 uncultured bacterium | reverse complement strand
ACCTCCTTGGCAATGCGAGAGACAGTCTCCTCGATAAAACCACTAGCATCCCAATCTTTAGCAAGACCGGCATCTTCAAATAGAAAATTTTCTAGTAAATCTTTACCCCGAGGAGTGTGATGAACCTCGGGATGAAACTGAACTCCATAAATTTTATTACTATCACTGGCAAATCCAGCGATTGGACAACTACTAGTAGAAGCAGTCACATCAAAACCGTCTGGCAACTCCACTACCTTGTCCCCGTGGCTCATCCAAGCCGTAAAACTCTCCTCAGCCCTAAAAGTCGAAAAAGGCCCAGAGGCATTTGAAATTGTAACGTCTGCCGGACCGAACTCCCGCAGCACTTCTGCCTCAGTTCCAGAGTTCTCAACATTCTCCCCGGCAGCACTTCTACCCCAGCCTCCAACTTTGCCGCCGAACTCATCAACAAGCAACTGCATGCCGTAGCAGATCCCAAATATTGGTAAACCCGAGCGAAGAACTTTCTGATCAGCCCGAAGTGAGGTCTCCGCACTAACACTCGCCGGACCTCCGCTAAGTATTAAAGCCTTAGGATCTCCAGCCAAGATTTTTTCAGCCGAAGCCGTCCCTGGTAAAATTTCACAGTAAACTCCCGCCTCCCTTACAGTGCGGGCAATAAGCTGGGTATACTGGGAACCAAAATCAAGAATGACTAGTTGAGAATTCATAAGATATATCTAGGTAGAGAGTTTCTCGGTAGAAAATGTTTTAAAATATTCTAAGGCTTACTATAGTTAGGAGCTTCTTCTGAAATATAAACATCGTGAACATGTGATTCTCCCAGGCCAGCATTGGTCAATCGAACAAAACTAGTATCAGTTTGTAGCTCACCGATATCTTTTACACCGCAGTAGCCCATCCCAGCTCGAATCCCTCCAACAAGTTGATAAATTGAAGAGGCCAAAGAGCCTTTAAAAGGCACTCTCCCCTCAATACCCTCGGGAACAAGCTTACTCTGGTCTATTTGATGCCCTTGGAAATAGCGGTCACTTGACCCTTTCTTCATAGCACCTACTGAACCCATACCTCGATATAGTTTATAACTACGACCCTGGTAAAGAACGGTTTGCCCGGGTGATTCTTCAGTTCCGGCAAAGAGAGAGCCAATCATCACTGCATCAGCACCAGCAGCTAGAGCTTTTACAATATCCCCTGAGAACTTGATTCCACCATCAGCTATGATTTTAACCCCTGATCCTTGAGCAGCCTTCTTTGCATCACAAATTGCTGTGATCTGAGGTACCCCCACCCCAGCAATAATTCTCGTGGTGCAAATTGAACCCGGGCCTATGCCTACTTTAACACTATTAGCACCAGCCTTGATCAAGGCCTTTACACCGTCACCCGTTGCAACATTTCCAGCGATAATCTGAAGTTCAGGATAGGACTTTCTAATTTTAGCTACCGCATCCAAAACTCCCCTAGAATGACCATGAGCACTATCGAGTGCTATCAAGTCAACTCCTGCCTCAGTCAACAACTCAAGCCGTTGCTCCAAATCAGCGGAAACCCCAACGGCAGCTCCAGCTAACAGCCTTCCAAAACCGTCCTTAGATGCACTTGGATATCGCTTTGCTTTTTCAATATCCTTTATTGTAATCAGCCCCTGAAGCCTTCGATCTGAATCTACAACTAAAAGTTTCTCAATCCTATGCTTATGAAGGTGCCCCTTAGCTTCATCTAAACTAATTCCTGGGGCGACAGTAACAAGATTCTCACTAGTCATGACCTCTGAAATCTTACGGCTAAAATCCGTTTCGAAACGTAGATCACGATTAGTGACAATGCCAACCACCTTTCCACCTTTATCGGTCACTGGGAGACCAGAAATATGAAACTCCTTCATGATCGAAACAGCCTCAGCAATCGTCTGCTCTGGGTCGACAGTAAGTGGATCAGTGATCATTCCACTCTCTGACTTCTTTACCTTAAGGACTTCAGAGGCCTGACGCTCGGGAGAAAAATTCTTATGGATTATGCCAACTCCTCCCTCTTGAGCTAGTGCTATTGCCAACCTTGCTTCCGTAACTGTATCCATCGCTGCACTGACAATAGGAATGCCAAGCTCAATGCTTGAAGTCACTGAAGTTGAAATATCAGTTTCCCGAGGTAGAACATCACTCATTCTAGGCTCAAGTAAAACATCATCAAAGGTAAGGGCTTCACGCACCTCGGAACTAGCCATCTAACACTCCAACGTCTTTAATTAAGTTGATCTTTTCCAAACTGTTTGAGAGGCGACCCTCAGCTACGAAATGACTCGAATCCACATAGGACAATCCCCGATACCAGGAAGCCTTAAGAGACGACGCAGGGCGGCATGAATTAGAATTTTTTGGAGATTTATCGATTGGGGACATTTCGAACGAAGTAGCCATGGCGATTGGTAGCAGAAATCCAAAAACTAATCAAGAGATTGTCCCCAAAGGGCCCCATCAACTAGGAACCAGGTCTCTGTGAATCGAGATTAGCTAATACAAACGGTTAGCGATTTGCTCCAGAGCTGTGGTTAGACTACTGGTATAGCGGCGCCTCTCCCCGCTTTCGAGTTGAAATCTTAATATCAGTTCCCCCATACTCAAACTCTGCTCGTATGGAGTTCTTCAAGTAGCGCAAATAAGAAAAATGAAGGCCTTTGGGGTGATTTAAAAATAAAATAAATCGCGGTGGACAAGTCTCTACTTGGGTAATGTAGAAAAACTTCAATCGACGACCTCTATACGAAGGCATTGATTTAGTAGCCACAGCCCTCTCAATGACTTTATTTAGTCTCCTAGTTGGCAATCGCTTGTTTCGCGAGTAGGCAACTTCCTTAATCGCCTCGATCAACTTGGGACAGCGCCGTCCAGATAAAGCTGAGATAAACACTATAGGAGCATACTGGGCAAACTTAAAAGCTCGCTTTATTTTATCAGTAAACTCTTTAACTGTTCGATGATTCTTCTCTACGAGATCCCATTTATTAACGGCGATCACAACTCCCCTGCCTTGGTCGTGGGCCAAACCTAGAATATGAGCATCCTGGTCACTAGGACCTTCAACAGAATCAACTAGAAGCACAGCTACATCGGAGGAGGAAATCGATGAAAGAGCCCTCATAGTAGCATAACGCTCTACCTTATCCGAAATTCTCGCCTTCTTTCTTAACCCCGCCGTGTCAACAAATGTGTAGCGCTGCCCCTCCCTTGTTATGCTAATGTCGAGCGAATCTCTGGTAGTTCCCGAGATCGGAGAAGTTATCGCGCGCTCCTCACCAGCAAGC
>CALKYB010000038.1 GCA_938003565.1 uncultured bacterium | reverse complement strand
TAATTTCAATGCCTGGCTGATCTTTAATTGGCACCGCTAAAATGGTGGAGTGCTTAAGGGCCACATCCACACAGCGGATTTCAGCTTTTCTCAGGAGTTCTAGAACTCTTATAGCGGGGAGGGCTGTGGCTAGGTCAATGTCCCTCCCGGTCTTCGCTAATTCCTCGCTAGCCTCCAATATGGCGTCACGAACAGCGCCCCCGACTATATGTAGATCTGCCTCGCTGCCCAATGCATCGACTAATATAGAAACTCTAGGATCTGATATAGTAAACATAGTAGGGGAAGTTCCCCTTAATTGTTAGAGAAAGTCAAGCCAGGCTTGGGGTAGGTCATCTTCATAGCGAAAATGAAGAATAGGCAACCAGTCGGGTGCTACCGGTTTTTTATGAAGTTTCATTCGAGCCTCTTTAGGGGTTCGGCCACCTTTTTTCCTATTACAAGAGCCGCAAGCTATTACTAAATTTTCCCAGGAAGTCTCTCCTTGGTGGGAGCGGGGAACTACATGATCGAAAGTAGCATTGGAAAAATCTAGTTCCGTTGAACAGTACTGACACTGATAGTTGTCTCGTGCTAGCAAATTTAGTTTAGAGAGTCTTGGCTTTCGTTTTGAAATATTTGCGTATCTTAGCAACCGTACAACGGAGGGCATTTTTACACTTACGGACACGGAGCGGATATCCATACTGTAGCATTCAACTACTTCAACCTTGTCCAAGAAGAATAGGCTAATGGCTTTCCTCCAAGAGATAACCTTAATAGGTTCATAGCTGGCATTTAGTAGAAGAGTTGAATTCAAGTTTTACTCACCCCACAAGAGTTTCTTCGAGTTTGTGCCCGTTCGGCCTCTAAGATAACTATCGGCAATTTAACACTTTTTCTGAAGTTTAGTCCGAAATTCGCTCTGCGACTCGGTAGTTTGCGGTTGGGATGAGGACTGAGTGGTAAATAAGTGTAGTTATATTGGCTACTTAAGAGTATTCTAATTTTATTAATTTTCTCTCTTTTTTTAGTTTTTGGAACATTGTATAGCTGTGGGCCGAAAGGGCTAAGCTTGTTGCTTTACCCTTTTGGTTGTACCCTAGATACTTCGTACTGGGGCCTGTAGCTCAGCTGGTTAGAGTGCACGCCTGATAAGCGTGAGGTCGGTAGTTCAAGTCTACCCAGGCCCACCACCTTCTTTTAGGTCGGGTTTCATACGTAGTATTGGTTTTTTTATGTTGAGTTCGGACTATTTGCGCTTAGAGTCTTTAAGTAATTACTCTTCTTGAGAGTGATTACCTATGGGGCTGTAGCTCAGTTGGGAGAGCGCCGCCCTTGCAAGGCGGAGGTCATCGGTTCAAATCCGTTCAGCTCCACATTTTTTAGGCAATGGTTTCTTTGTAGAAGGTAACCTTTTCGTTTTTGGTTTGAGATGAGACCAAGGTCTATTCGAGAATGCTTAGTTGCGATTTCATTGATCGTGTTTTTTGCTCATTCTTTTTGCTTTGCTGATAAAAAAGAAGTTCGTGAGAATCCGATTGAGAGTAGTTACAAACGAGATTCTTTCTTGTCTAAGGATTTTAACTCTTCTAGTTCGGGCTCAATTGAGTCACCCGTTGGAGCTAAAGATGGGGAGTCCGTAGAATCCAATAAAAACGTCATTTCTACTACTACGACAACTTCAACCACTATAACTGTTACGACTTCTAGCTCTACTTCTACGACTTTAACGACAGAGAAGCCTGCAGTGAGATCTCGGAAAAGTAGTTCTCGTAGATTTGGTCGTAAAAGTGCTGCCGAAAAGGCGAAAGAAAAGAGAAATTTAGAAAACGGAGCTACTCGCGATTCGGAGGTGAGTGAAACCAGCGTTCGAGAGAACGCTGCCGATGTTGTTCGGCGTTTGAAAAAGAAGTTCGACTAGATCGATTTTGCAAAGCCAGCTCCAAATCTTCCTTAAAAGATTTTTTTAAACTCTCTATTTTGCTACTTGCGATCTCAATAGATTCCTTTATCTCTGGTGAAAGTTTAAGGTCTTCGCTTATGGATGAGATCTTTTCTTGGATTCCAGTTTTTTCGAGCAACCTGCTGGAGTTGTATTCGATATCTTCCAATACTTGTGTTTCATTTTTTTTTGCCTTGTCCCAGATCCATTCGTAGTTGAGAAATATTGCCGTGAAGAGGCAAAGTTTTAGTGAGAAAGAGATGAAACTAGAGAGGAATTTGAACACAATCGTTTTTAGTTATTTGTTGACCTAAGGAACCTCATGTTCGTTAGAAAATTATTGTTTGCCACCAGACTTCAGTCATTAGATTTCTCTAAGTCGAAGAGTTCGAGTGGGTGGAATTTGTATCGGATGCTCAGGCTAAAAACTTTTAAGATTGTTGCTTTGCTAAAAATAGAGTTAGATAAGGGTCAGATAGGCCTATTCTTAAAGGTCCTGCCGACAAGTTTCGCCTCAATCTAGGCAAAAGACTCTTCTTCGGTTTTGTGTTGTCTTAAAGTTTCTTAGGATAAAGGGATTGTTAAAGAATAATCTAAAATCTCTTCTGTTTGGTGTTGGTGTTAGCATACTGCTGATTTTCTTCATATTCAGAGATTTGGATACCTCGGCTCTGGCAGAGGTTATGAGTAGAATACCGCCCCTTTACTTAGTCCCACTATTTTTGGTTTGCCTATCTTCCGTCTGGGTCAGATCCAAACGTTGGGGTTATTTGCTGCCCAATGAACGAAAGATTCCCATGTCTCTCTTGTTTGATGCAACGAGCATAGGAATCCTCGCTAGCTGGATTCTTCCGCTACGGGCGGGTGAGTTTATTCGCCCTTGGGTATTATCTAAAGGGGATAAAGAGCCAGGTGATCGTATCTCCTTTTGCCGTTCATTGGCTAGCGTCGTGGTCGAGAGAATTTTTGACGTCATTTTTCTTCTTCTTTTAGTTTCGATTTGTGTTTCACAAATTGAATCAGTACCTAACTTAATTGTTAAAGGCTGCTGGGCTTTGGGTGTAGTTTCTTTAGCTCTTTTTGTAGTTATTCTTCTGGCCTTTTTACGAGGGGACTGGTTGTTGGAGTTTAGCGCAAAGATTCTCTCCCTTTGTCTAAGCTCCAAGCCTACTTGGCAAGAAGGATTGACTGGGTTTGTTAGAGAGTTTATCGAGGGATTGAGAGATATAGATTCTCTTTCTGAACTACTAGCTGCAATAGCTCTCTCTGCGGTTCTTTGGGGCCACTATGTTCTGGTTTATTATTTAGGTATCTTATGTTTCGAGAGCTCTGCTTCAGTAATGATGGCTATTACTACAACCGTAATGGTCGGACTTGCGATAGCTGCTCCGAGTGGCCCAGGGTTTGTCGGGACTTTTCAGGCTGGGTGTGTGCTAGCATTGAGCGGAATATATGGTTTACCCAAAGAGCTTAGCGTAGGATATTCAGTCTTTATTCATGCAACTCAGGTAATCTGCGGTATCGCAATCGGTTTGTATTCAATGCGACGGCAGAATCTAACCTTCTCCGGGTTAGTCTCAGCTGCTTCTCAGCAAAACTCCTAGACTCTATTCAAAAACCTTCTTGGCCAATCTGGGCGACAAGAACGGAGCATTGTGGGGTAGCCTCTAGCTGAGCACTTGTTGTTCGAATTGTCTTCTAGCCTCATATACTGAGATTGCCACAGCATTTGCGAGGTTTAGGCTGCGCACGCCTGGCTGGTCAATTTTAATTTTAAGCCTTTGTTCTGCATACTCTCGATGTAGTTCTTCCGGAAGACCGGCCGACTCGCTGCCAAAAATTAAACTATCATTTTTTGAAAACTGGACTTGATAGTAGGAGTTGCAAGCTTTGGTGGTAAAAAACCAAAGCTGACCTTCTGGCTTTGTTTCTAGATGCTCTAGGTAGTCATTCCAACTAGCATGGACCGAGAAGTCCACAAACTGCCAATAGTCCAATCCAGCCCGCTTCAGGTATTTGTCGCTTAGCTCAAACCCAAGGGGCTCTACGAAGTGTAAGCTATTTTCGGTAGCGGCACATAGCCTTGCTATATTACCGCTGTTTTGGGGAATCTCTGGGTGAACTAATACGATATTCACTTAGCCTCATCTATTTGTCCTTTATTACGTTTGCATTCCAAAAACACAATAGTAGACTAAATTAATAGTTTATTGCAGATATTTTCTTACTACACGCAAACAATCCTGAAGGATTTAACCCTATTTTTAGAAAATTCATAGCTGGATAACAAAAGTTTTTACCTATCGGAACTATTTCAGGCTAGCAGCTTGGAAGTTACTCTAAGCCGCTAAAAGCACTGAATAAAAGCTATACTTTTGCTTTCCTCTATTGGTTCATGGGGTAGCTAAGACCACATTAGTTTAGAAGCGCCGAGGTTTAGCTAGCGGCTCAACTAAATTCCTCTCAATTTGCCTCTTGAAATTGTGTGCTTTTTGGGATTTAGTGCCCTCGGTTTCGGGGTGTAGATGATATTTTTAGCTTGGGTTTCTCTCGCTTTTAAATGAAAGTCGCTTTTCTCCTAGCCTAAATTTTTACTGACTATCTGGTTGAATTTTTTGAGAAAGATTTAAAATGGCAAGAAAAAAGATTGCTCTGATTGGAGCTGGAAATATTGGTGGATCGCTTGCATTTCTTTGCTGCGTTAGTGAACTAGCCGATGTGGTTCTGTTTGATGTGGTGGAGAGTATGCCCCAAGGCAAGGCATTGGATCTATCTCATACGCTTCCGGTGTTTAATTCCTCGGTTCGTGTTACCGGGACGAACGATTATAAGGACATCGCAGGAGCTGATGTTTGTATCATTACAGCTGGACTCGCTCGAAAGCCTGGTATGAGTCGTGATGACCTTCTGAAAACGAATTCAAAGATTATGCAGTCGGTTGCTCAGGGTATTAAAGAAAATGCCCCCGATAGTTTTGTAATTGTTGTATCGAACCCACTAGATGCGATGGTTACTCTTTGCCAAAGAGAAACTGGTTTTGCGCCAAACAAAGTTGTCGGTATGGCTGGCGTGCTTGACTCAGCAAGATATCGAGCTTTCCTATCGGAAGAAACAGGGGTGTCTCCAGAGTTGATACACGCACTAGTTTTAGGTGGCCATGGGGACGACATGGTTCCAGTGCGCTCAGCGACGACGATTAACGGCATAGGGATTGAAGAGTTTGTTTCAAAAGAGAGGTTACTAGAGATTGAAACACGCGTTAGGGGAGCTGGTGGAGAGGTTGTTGGTTTACTCAAAACTGGTTCAGCATTCTGCTCTCCTGCGGCTTCAGCTATTCAAATGGCAGAGGCCTACATTAAGGATGAAAAGAAGCTCCTCCCAGCAGCAGCCTTACTTTCAGGGGAGTATGGCTATGAAGGTTTATACATTGGTGTCCCATGTGTCTTGGGAGCTGGTGGAGTGGAGAAAATTGTCGAGATTGAGTTAAGCGACGATGAAAAAGCAGCTCTTGATATCAGTGCTGGAAAAGTTAAAGCTCTATTGGAGCAGCTGCCTTAGTCGGTTTGGAAAAGAATTAAGTTAGTTTTTAGGAAAGATTATGAACTTACATGAATATCAAGCGAAGCAATTACTAAAACCTTTTGGAGTTCCCGTTCTTCGCGG
>CALKYB010000037.1 GCA_938003565.1 uncultured bacterium | reverse complement strand
CCCTCTTTCTAACTATTTTAGTTAACGCGGTGGGTTTCTTTTCATCTTAGCAACGCCCTCCAACTAGATATTGAAATTGGTAGTTCTTTTTAAAAATTAGTTCCGAGTATTATTTTCACCTAAGGTCGCATAGGAGTTGGGCCTCTTTCTTCCTCTCCTCTGGGACCTTGGGTCGACTTTTATTTAAAAAGGTTACCCAGGGGGTTTTCAATGAAACGGGGATAGTAGATGGATCAAAAAATATTAACGACACTGATGTCGAGATCAAAAAGACGAGGTATTTATGAGTTTGTTGAAATGCTTCGTAGATTTGGATTGATAGACCGAGGTTTTGAAATTTCTCAGCCTTCGACCAGTCCATTTTTCGTGACACAGGAACGAAAAGTCTTGCAAGACGAAGATATGGCTAAGGCTGCTAAAGATCCTAACAGGGTCTTTGTAGTCATGGGGGGTGACGGTACACATGAACAAGTTAAGTACTTCGCTCGCAGCTACGGGTGTAATATCGTTTTTCTGATGACCACCCATGATCATGGCCTAACTTCAATCGCATCTGAGAAAAAGCTGGGTTACCCCTCAGCAATAGAAATTCTTACTACCGCCGCTATTAAGTTTTTTGGTGATTGCAACACTCCCAAGGTATTTATAGTGCCAGGCCGAAGCAAGAATGGTCTATCCTGGGAAATATTTAAAAAGCTGGAGGCGCACTACGGAGCAGATCAAGCCCGTATAGCATGCGCGAAAAGCGTACAACAGGTCAAAGAGGCACTTAACAAACGTCAATCTGTAGTCTGCAGTGAATCATTATGTATAGAGTTTGGGGCAAAAATGGAGGGGTCTATTACGGAATTTCCTCTTGTCGACAAACTAGTCGAATACTTTCATGGTCAAATAGTAGAGGCCTGTTTCGAAAGAGTTACAGGCCCGGATCTAGAACTAATGGACTACACGCTCACTACTGAGGAGAATCAAATATTGGAACTCTCCGCCTCAACATTAATGGAGTTTATAGAGCCATTTACTTTGGGGCAATTCTCAGAAATTCCGGTAGAATTTCGACGCTTCTTCACAAACTACTACGAAGAAGCCGGCGGGCTAATAAACCTTACCGGAATAGTCAAGCAAAGAATGTATCAGCAGCGGCGGACCTAAAAAAATACTCAATTAAGCTCACGTTTACGAAATGTTATAAGCAAATAAAAGTCGCCCAAGCCCTACAAATTCCAAATTTATTGTTAACTCTAAAGAAATGTGGAAACGGTCAAAAACAAAATAAACCTATTCAATTGATAACCGTCCTGGAGCTACAGTAGCTTTGCTTACAAATGTGTTCTCGTATAACTTTTCTGAAATGAATAGTTCACAAGAAACTCCCCCTCGATTGATCAGAAAAGTACCTATCCTCGCTAGATGGACATTAGAATCATGTAAACATGCATGTATCCGCATCGAGAGGAGCGCGTCCATTAAATTGCGCTCAGGTGTTAAAATATAGCGAGCTGTAAGAACGTGGTCACCGTTCATTGACGCCCACCCGTCACTATTTCTTATGATATAATCAATAGCGCTGTCATGTGGGGTAGAGTTACAAGTTTCAGGCTTTTGGCCTTTGGCAAGAGCATACATAGCTTGTTCCCGTTCAGAGAGACTAAAATCCTTCTAAGAAAAGAATATTAGTCTCCCAAAACAGATGTCGCACTAAAACTCAAGGCTAACAATTCTCAACTATGTAGTTTGAATATTATCCCAACTGAAAAAACCTTAACGGCCGTCTCCACACATAAGGCCCAAATCTTTTGGATCCTATAGGCAAATCGACCTAAATACTTCCTACTCAAATTGACATTCTAGACAAAGTCCAGAATGGATTTATCGCGGAGCGTTCTAGCATAGGGACCATAAAAGGAAAAGGACAATGAATATTATTCAACAAATTTGGTAGCATATGAGCAGGGGGGGCAAGCTTTTACGGGCGCACCCTGTCATCAATTCACTTACAGCTTTTTAACTTATAAAAATTAGGAACCCAATTTGAAACAAGTTCTTTACGAAAGACCACTCGAGTCTTGAAGCAAAGAATATTAACCTCTCGAAGCAGCTTGAAGTGAAGCCATGCTCCGAACAAACAAAGAGTCAATAAACCTAATTTGAGCGTCACTTGCTCCATGTTTCCTAAGAGTAGTCTCAACTTCAGTCTGCAGACCGCTCTCAAATTCTTCCCCATTGAAACCAGTTACCCCAGCCATATTCATTTTATTATTAAAAGCTTGTAATCTTCCTTCTGAGGGAAAGGCTCTTTTTAAATTCTCCAATAGCCCCCGATCCACAACGGTTTCCAATAACTCGACTACGCCACTTATACTCGGCTGATCCTTAAGAGCAAGATCCAGACTACTAGCCACCTTCTTGATATTCGCGTTATTTTGCAAATCACGCCTCGCTATTTCAATATTCGAGGATAAAACAATTGGTGGCCTTTGAATCCTAGGCTTATTCTTATCAATAATATACTCTAGCCTCTGGCCATACTTCACCTTTTGCGCGGGCCTCAAACCTCCACTCATTATTGCGGCATCTAGTTTCTTCACTAAAAGACTGCGATCGTCGAAGAGGTTTTTACTATTTGGGAACTCCAAATTGCATTTAGAAAACTTCTCTATAATTTCTTCCACCTTGCCAAACACCGCGGCAAAACGAAGAAGTGAGACGACAGCTTCGGGATCAATCTCTCCCTTAAATGCAGTAGTAAGTTGCTCAGCAAATACACCCGGCTCTTTAATCATCTGCTCAGGACTAACCATTACCGCAGGATTCTTAGAAATTTCAAAACCCCGAAAATCAAACCGCGATGGCAAATCAAGACCTAAGAAAATATTCTCATTTCTTGACAATATTTCGTAACTTGATTTCGCAACAACTTCAGACATAAAGGACTAACTAAGAAATAATACTGCAACAATCCAAAAAGCGATTGTCTTATATATCATTATAATTAAGCACTATTATTATGTGACAAATAAACATCTGAAATCCTTAAAGTAAGTCACCCTCCTCACATACAAACTTCAATTAAATAACCCTCGACCACAGGGGTATAGCAATGCGTTAGCATCCTGAGCAGGTTATTCGACTACCCCTATATAGAAATAAAAAAAGGGGCCAGTGGCCCCTTTTTAGAGATAAAATGAGCTAAACTAACAGCTCACCTCGTGAATTTAGATTAGTTGATAGAATCAATAATCCCATTAAAAGTGCTGCTTGGTCTCATGGCAGCCTCAACAAGTTTGTCATCAAACTTATAGTAACCTCCGACATCCACAGATTTACCCTGAACAGAGCTCAGCTCCTGCACAATCTTACCTTCACTCTCAGCTAGTTGCTTAGCAACAGGGCCAAACTTAGCTTTAAGATCCGCATCCTCGCTCTGAGCGGCTAACTCTTCAGCCCAGTATAGCGCCATATAAAAATGGCTTCCTCGATTATCAAGCTCCCCTACTTTCCGGGACGGGCTTTTACCAGTCTCAAGCAATCTAACAGTAGCCTTATCAAGCGTATCAGCTAGGACCTGAGCACCTTTACCAGCACCATTGCTCTGAGCAATATGCTCAAGCGATGCAGCTAAAGCAGCAAACTCCCCCAATGAGTCCCAACGCAAATGGTTCTCTTCAAGAAGTTGCTGAACATGCTTGGGAGCCGATCCACCAGCGCCAGTCTCAAATAGTCCACCACCATTTAGAAGAGGTACAATTGAGAGCATTTTAGCACTCGTTCCAACTTCCAAAATTGGGAACAAATCAGTCAAGTAGTCTCTCAACACATTTCCTGTAGCTGAAATAGTATCCTTACCTTCTCTGATTCTTTTTACAGCATGCTTTGTAGCTTCTTCCGGAGCTTTAATATCAATCTCCAAGCCAGAAGTGTCATGATCTTTAAGGTAATGCTGAACCCTCTCAATCAAAACAGAATCATGTGGTCGATCCTTGTTCAACCAGAAGACAACTGGTGTATTTGATAGTCTCGAACGCTCAACTGCAAGCTTAACCCAGTTTTGAATAGCGACATCTTTAGTTTGGCACATTCTCCAAA
>CALKYB010000036.1 GCA_938003565.1 uncultured bacterium | reverse complement strand
TAGAACCCAACTAGACTGGATGGTAACAGCGAAGAAGCGTGCCTTAAACAGTCGGGCAAGTGAAACAGGAGTTGAGAGAAAGAATTGCATATCATTGGAAGTGTAGAAGCGTCCTACTACCGCCATGAGACTGGTGAATTGAAGCAGTAGGTAAAAGCTGAGAAATACCACGTCAATTAACTTTTTCGTTAATCCAGGGAAGGCAAGCTCATTGAGCTTTAGTATGTTTAATGCGCCAAGGCTAAAGGAATATGTGCAGAAGACAATTGTAGTCAAGGTAAAGAATACCACTAAATCGCGCGCAAATATGCCTGGGCTGTATGCTTTCGCCTTTAAGGAGTTTTTGAATCCTAGTATGCTGGGTCGAAGGAGAACAAACGGCACTTTTATTCCCCGGCCTCTTGTGGAAATTGAATAGAGCTGCTGGCTTCTTCATCTTTGCCTTCTGCTATTATATCAAGGAATACATTTTCTAGACCTGAAGTACCTTCTCGTGATTGCGAGTAAAGATCCTCTAAGCTTCCGTGTGCAACAATTGATCCAGATTTAATAATAGCAAGCTTGTCAGCAACCTCCTCCGCGACAGACAGTGAATGAGTAGACATGAAAATCGTCATTCCCTCTTTGGCTTTTGCCCTAAAAGTATCCTTTAGTAGTCTTGCTCCTTTTGGATCCAGACCGACCATGGGTTCATCAACAACGAGAAGCTTTGGTCTGTGAACTTGAGAAGCGCACATTAGAAGTCTTTGTTTCATTCCATGGGAATATCCGTCGACAAGATCATTTTGCCAGTTTGTAAGACCGTAGTGTTCTAGGAGTTCTCCAATTCGAATGTTAGATTCCTTGTGTGGAACTTGATAGAGGTCGGACATAAATTTCAGAAATTCGTATCCGGTTAGTTTACCGTAAATATAAGGTCGATCAGGAATGACGCCCATGAGGAATTTCGCTTCAATAGGATTCTTGCGTATGTCATAACCACCAATATAAACGGTTCCTGAAGTTGGCTGCAGTGTGCCAGTCATCATTCTAATTGTTGTAGTCTTACCGGCTCCATTTGTTCCTAAAAAAGCGAATATAGTTCCTGGTTCAACTTCGAGACTAATATTATTTACTGCCTTAAAGTCTCCATAGTTTTTACTTAAGTTCGTTATTTGAAGCATGGTATTCCTGAGCGATTATTGATTTAAAAATTTCTTAATTATCTTTATTGCTTTTTGGGTATTAATGTTTTCCTTCGAAAGGATCTTAATTGGCTTGATTTGATCACAGTTTGCCGTATTGACTTCTGTGAGTTCTTTGAATTTTAGTCCTGAGAATTCACTAAGATCGGTGTTTAAGTTTGATAGTAAGTTGAAATCTGGAGGAAGTCGGAGGGTATACTGCTCATCTGAGGATTCCTTCAGTGTTGTGACTCCTGATAGACCAAAGGTGAATTTTTCCTTAATTGAATCTATTTTAAGAGTAGCTTCGAAATCGTTTGTGTTGGCGGTTACAGACGAGAGTTTAAAGTAATTTTCGTCTGAAACTATATTCATTCTGATCTCTTCCATATGACGAAGGCTGGAGAACTTACTTTCTAGGTTAAGAGTTGCCGTTTGAACTTCATTTGCCAGAGTAAAAGAAATTTCGCCGTTTGCTGTGAGGATGGGATTTGAGTCTTCGTTCCTCAGTTGAGTCTCAAAATTAGCAAGGCAACTTGATTTTTCATCTGTTCCAAATACACCCCATTGTTGGACTCCCGGCTTTAGAGATATCTCGAGGTTTTTAGAGGTTTTCTTCTCCGCACTAATTATTTCGGCTACACCCCAGGCGTAGGTAATAGAGGAGAGTAAGATTACTACCAGGGAGACTGACCTGTAGGTTTTCCTATTGGTCCGTATTCCTTTTGGTAAAATTTGGAGGTCCTTCTCTCTATTTTGATTGCCTCTCTGCATGAATGCCTCTAAACTGTCAGCGAAATGGTGATCAATGCTTAAACTGAAACTTCATATATTTAGACTCAATTTGAGGGTCATCGGCTCGGTTTTTATATTGATTTTTCAATTATTTGTGCCTTTTTTAGCCGAAGAATCTCAAGCCTCTGATAAGACTTTCGGAATTTGGGTGGAGGCTGAAGGAAAAGTCCAGCCTTTTAGTAGTGTTTCTAATTTTTTTAAATACATAGTTTTCGTAGAAACAGCGGAGTTTACCGACTTATATGCTCAGGTTTATAGGGGAGGCCGCAGCTGGTTTAAGTCGGATCTTGCCGATGATGGTCCCTATCGGCATGCCAAGAAGGAAGGGTTTGATCCTCTCAGAAATACTATAGACATCGCTCACTCTAAAGGTCGTAAGGTTCATGCTTGGATTAATACGCTTAGAGTAGCTGGTAATCCGGATGCTCCATTATTTAAAAAATTGGGCAAAAATGTTGCTCTTCAGGATAACTTTGGGAACTCTCTGCTGAGTTACGATAAATCTGGCAAGTTGCCCGGTAAATTAGGCCAGCACTATAAACTTGGTACTCCAGGAATATGGCTTGATCCTTCTCATGCTAGTTTACGAAAACATATCGCACAGATTGTCAGAGAAATTCTTACCTCTTATCCCGATATTGATGGAATTCACCTGGATATGGTTCGTAGTCCGATACCAATGAGAGTTACAAAAGGTGCTAATAAATTGAGGTTTGGTTATGGTGTTCACGCCGAAGATCAGTTTGCCCTAGCCCATCCGCAGTATCAAAAGAGCGGGGCCAGTAAACCAACTGGGCCTGAATGGGAAGCTTGGCGACGTTCGCAGACTACTCTTTTGGTAAAAGAGATTCGCGGTGTGATTGATGAGATCGCTCCGGAAAAAGAGCTATCAGCAGCTGTTGTTGGAAAGCTTACGAGAGCCCAGGACTGGGCCTTTCAAGATTGGTCTGGTTGGTTGAAAGAGGGATTATTAGACTCTGTATTGCCCATGGCTTATACCAGGAAAGAAGATACCCTTGATAAAATTGCTCGGGTTGCAGTCGCTAATAGGAATGATAAGAGGGTTGTACTGGGTCTTGGTGCTTGGTTGCTTGTAGATAATCCAAAAAAAATAGTTAATCAGATTCAGTTGGCTGATAAGTTTGAGGCAGATGGGATCGCACTTTTCTCGTATGCCAATTTGCACAATCCCAAAGGTAAAAAACTTTTATCTTTAGCTAACTCACACTTCGTATCTAAGTCTCAGGCTCTCCAGAACTAGTTTTGTGATGGAGTTTTGTTGGTCTTCATCGGTGTAAGATTCGCCTACGATTTCGTGGATGGCACAAATTAGATCCCCAACAGTAGTTTCGATTATTGTATTTTCAGTATTCATATCTCAACTCAAAATGATAGTCTTTCTTCGGTAGCTCAGAATTTCAGAGTTACGATGTCGGGGAGGGGGCTAGTCGGTGCCAGTGTGACAATATTCATACATCTGGGGTGCTACGGTGCAGCTACTCCTAGTAGGACAAAATTCTTCTCGTTGGGAATGTCGATTATATACGCCTTGGATAGCAGAAAACTAAGTGCTTACTTCTTTCAGTTTAAATGCCCACTTAAATGGTGTGTTAATCGGTTGGTCCATTGCAAACGGTCTTGGCTTTCGCTAAAACCTCGGTCCCTATATTTTTTGCCGGAGTGGTGGAATTGGTAGACGCGCTGGACTCAAAATCCAGTTCCTTCACGGGAGTGCGAGTTCGATTCTCGCCTCCGGCATTTCTTTTCAGACTGAACATACAAAAAGAATCAATTTTAGATTTTCATTACTACTTAGCATTCCTTTGTTCGATTTAGGGGTTTTAACTATTTAGTGATTCTTTTCTTAGGT
>CALKYB010000035.1 GCA_938003565.1 uncultured bacterium | reverse complement strand
TATCGATAAATATTCTAAACTTTGTTGTCCAAATAGAAGTGTTGAAGAGGAAGATTTGTACAATTTTGGCATTAATTTTGCTCCACCAAAGTATTTTGTAGCGCAAGGTGAAACTGTGGTGAGTGAAGAAAAAGAGGTATTGGTATCTCTTTTAAGAGCAGTAGTTTATGGAGTTGTGGCTAATCGTATATTTAGAAAAAGGCTATTTCAAGATAGGATATCTAAACCCTTAGATTGGTATTAATTTTCGTTTAAAATGTTTTTTGGCTCCCTTTTCTTCTAAAATTTTTTGGCAAAAGAATTATTATTCTAAGTGTAAAAAAGGTCATAAAAATCCACTATATTACCTCTCATCATTTCTCTGGCAAACCCTAGCTTTTTCTTTTCAAAGCTAAACTTATTGGGCTTGAAGCACTTCGTTTTGTAGAGGATCCAAAGCTATTTTCATTTATGGCCTTCTTAGTAAGTCCTAAATACACTAATAAAAACAACCCTAATTATCAGACTAATTTAATATCTTTAAGTGCCTAGTTTATTGGCTAAAACAAACCTTTATTTTGAGCGCAATAAATATACAAAAACCACTGTAATCATTACATAAATCCACTTGCAAGGCTTGTGATATAGAGCTATAGTTTCTCGCTTGTGAACCCTTATAATAAGGAGAAGGTAATTTACCTTATTATTTGGGTTAGTTTTAATTTTCAAATTTAAGCGTTTAAAAAATGAGTGAACCAGTTGGCGTGGAATCTACGGATGTTTCTGAAGAATATGGCGTAGACAAGATTAAGGTCTTAGAAGGTCTTGATGCGGTAAGAAAAAGACCAGGCATGTATATTGGTGATACGGCTGAGAGAGGTTACCACCATCTTGTCTTTGAAGTCGTAGATAACTCCATTGATGAAGCAATGGCAGGGCATTGTGACACTGTAAAAGTCACTGTGCATTTGAACGGTTCCTGTACGGTTGAGGACAATGGCCGGGGCATACCAACTGATATTCATCCAACCGAAGGTATTAGTGCTGTTGAAGTCGTTCTAACGAAACTTCATGCCGGTGGTAAGTTTGAGAATAAGGCTTATAAGGTTTCTGGTGGACTTCATGGTGTAGGTGTTTCAGTTGTAAATGCTTTGAGTGAAACCCTTACCGTAGAAGTTAAGCGAAATGGTAATGTTTACTTTCAAGAATACTCTCGGGGAAATCCTGAGGATAAAATAAAAGAAATTGGTAAAACAGAAGTAAGTGGAACCAGGATTAATTTTCTTCCCGACACAGAAATATTTAAAGAAAACAACGGTTTTAAATACGATATTTTAGCTTCAAGGTTTCGCGAGCTAGCGTTTTTAAATGCTGGTGTGAAAATTGTTTTTACTGATGAAAGAACTGGTAAAAAACAAGAGTTCTACTTTGAAGGTGGGATTAGAAGTTTTGTTGAGCATTTGAACAAAACCAAAAAGCCTTTGTTTTCTGATATTCTATACTTTTCTGACTCCAAGGATGGAGTTTCAATGGAAGTTTCTATTCAGTATAGCGAGGCCTACAACGAAACCCTCTACTCTTTTGCTAATAATATAAACACTCATGAAGGTGGAACTCACCTTTCCGGTTTTAGAACAGCAATGACTAGGGCAGTAAATAGTTACGCAACGAGCAATAAGATTTTTAAGACAGCGAAGGATAACTTATCTGGAGATGATATAAGAGAAGGTCTTACAGCAATTATCAGTGTTAAGGTTCCGGAGCCTCAGTTTGAAGGACAAACAAAAACCAAGCTTGGAAATAGTGAGGTGAAAGGTTTGGTTGAGAAGCTACTTGGCGACAAGTTGTCAGCGTATTTTGAAGAGAATCCTAGCGTTGTTAAGGCGATTATTAATAAGGGTATGGACGCCCAAAGGGCTAGAGAGGCTGCAAAGCGTGCACGTGAGCTTGTAAGAAGAAAAGGCGCTCTTGATTCTATGGCCTTGCCTGGGAAGCTTTCTGACTGCCAAGATGAAACACCAGAAACTTGTGAAATTTATCTTGTAGAGGGTGATTCTGCTGGAGGTTCTGCAAAACAGGGTCGAGACAGAGCAAATCAAGCCATACTTCCTTTGCGAGGTAAGATTCTCAATGTTGAGAAGGCTAGGTTTGATAAAATGCTGGCCTTTGAAGAGATTAGAGTCATTGTTACTGCTCTAGGTTGTGGGATAGGTCGTGATGATTTTGATATTTCAAAGTTGCGATATCATAAAGTTGTAATAATGACGGATGCTGACGTAGACGGAAGTCATATTAGAACTTTGTTACTAACATTCTTTTTTAGGCAGATGCCTGAATTGATCGAGAACGGTCATTTATATATAGCACAACCACCTCTCTATCGAATTAAGCGGGGTCGAAAAGAACATTTTCTTCATAATGATGGAGCGTTTGAGACTTTTGTGATTAACGCTGGTTGCGAAGGAATCGAAATAAAGGGCTCTGGTGGCTCTTCGGTTCTTAAAGGTCAGGAGTTGGAGAATATGCTTCGTGATTTTTCTAGAGTGGAGTTGCTTCTAAATGCCCTTAGACTTTCTGGTCCTGCGCGTATGTTTATGGCTGGACTGGCAGCTGATGGGGATTTTTCTAGAAAAAGCTTAGAGAAGGAAAATGATTTAGATGCTTCTTTAGCAAAAGCAGAAAAGTGGGCTAGAGAACGAGATGACTTAATAAAAGAAATTAAGATCACTAAAGAAAAAGAAGTGGAGTATTCTTCCACGAAGGCAAACATTACCATCAAAACAGATACAGATTCCTTCGACTTAAGTGTTAATTTTGGACTTGTTTCTTCGGGTGATTTCTCAGAGTTGAAAAAAATTCTTGGAAGGGCTGAGAGTTTTGGCCTACCACCATTTGTTTTGAAATCTACTAAAGGAAAGGAAAAGAAAGACGAAGATCTTTCATCCTTGTTTGCTGTAAGGGATAGGATTTTAGATTTAGGTAGAAACGGTCTTCAAATTACAAGATTTAAGGGACTAGGAGAGATGAATCCAGAGCAACTTTGGGACACAACGTTGAACCCAGAATTTAGAAGTATGCTGAGAGTTCAAATCGAAGATGTAATGGAAGCTGATAACTTATTTACTCTTTTAATGGGTGACCAGGTGGAGCCTAGAAGAGAGTTTATAGAGGACAACGCTCTTCGGGTTAAGAATTTAGATATTTAGTTAAGCGCTAAGCTAGCAGTTTATTTGTTTATAGGTTTCAGATGGATAGTGAAAATACCAGAGTAATTCCGATTAACATCGAAGATGAGATGCGAGGCTCATATATTGATTATGCTATGAGCGTAATCATAGGACGAGCCTTGCCTGATGTTAGAGATGGCCTTAAGCCTGTGCATAGAAGAATTCTTTTTGCCATGAGGCAGGAAGGACTTCTTTCTTCAAAGAAGTATTCTAAATGTGCGGGTGTGGTTGGTGAGGTTCTAAAGCATTATCACCCTCATGGTGACCTGGCAGTTTATCACGCTCTTGCTCGGATGGCTCAGCAGTGGAACCTGCGTTACCCGTTAATTGATGGCCAAGGCAACTTTGGTTCTGTGGATGGTGATTCCCCTGCGGCTTACAGGTATACCGAGTCTAGAATGTCCCCTTTGGCAGAAATGCTGCTCGAGGATATCGATAAGGAAACCGTAGACTTTGTTCCTAATTTTGATGAGTCTGTTGATGAGCCAGTTGTGCTTCCATCTCGGATACCAAACCTATTAATTAACGGCGCTGAGGGAATTGCTGTTGGAATGGCTTCATCAATACCTCCACATAATCTTTCAGAAGTAGTGGATGGAGCTATTGCGCTAATTAAGAAACCAGACATTACGATTCCTGAGTTAATGGAAATTATTCCAGCTCCTGATTTTCCTACTGGTGGTGCAATTTATGGAACAGAGCCTCTTAAGTCGGTTTACCATAAAGGCCGAGGAATAATTAAGATTCGTGGCAAGGTTAGACTTGAGGAATCAAAAGATGGCAGAGAGACGTTAATCTTCGATGAGATTCCGTTTCAGGTAAATAAAGCTAAGTTAATTGAGAAGATAGCTGAGCTTGTAAATGATAAAAGAATCGAAGGAATTTCAAAACTTAGGGATGAGTCCGATAGAAAGGGAATGAGAGTTGTTGTTGAGCTAAAAAAGGACGCAGTTTCTGATGTTGTTCTTAATAAGCTTTACAAGCTAACGCCCCTTCAGAAGAGTTATGGTGTTATCATGTTGGCTATTGTCGACGGTAAGCCAAAAACATTGAGCCTAAAAGAAACCCTTCAGTGTTTTGTAGAGCATCGTCGCGAAGTCATTGTTAGGCGCTCAAAGTATGAGTTGAAGAAAGCTCTCGCTAGACAACACATCTTAGAAGGTCTTCGAGTTGCGCTTGATAGAATTGACGAGATTATCGACGTAATTAGAAAATCTCCTTCTACGCCTGCGGCAAAGATTGCGCTCATGGAAGCCTTTGAGCTTTCTGATATTCAAGCGCAGCATATCCTGGATATGCCGCTTAAGCGTCTTACTGGACTTGAAAGACAAGCTATTGAAGACGAATACAACGAGGTTTGCCTAAGAATTGATGAGTTAAGAAATATTTTAGATCACGCCTCAGAAGTTGATAGTATTATTTGCACTGAGCTTTCTGAAATTAGAGAGAAGTTTGGAGATGCTCGTCGCACTGAGATTTTAGAGGGTGGTGACGAAATTGAAGACGAAGACTTGATAGTCGATGAGAATCAAGTCGTTACTATTAGCCACAAAGGCTATGCCAAGCGCTGCTCTCCGTCCGTATATAAGGCGCAGAAGCGTGGAGGTAAGGGTGTTCGGGGAACTAAAAAACTCTCCGAGGACGATGGTGATTTTGTTTCACAAATGTTTGTCGCATCTACTCTAACCTACATTCTAGTCTTCACCACAGAAGGAAAGCTTCATTGGATTAAGGTTTATAATCTACCTGAAGCCAGCAGAACCGCGCGTGGAAGGGCTATTGTTAATATTCTTAAGTTGTCAGGTGAGGAGAAGGTTTCTGCTATTCTTCCTGTAAAGAATTTTGAGGAAGGCCAATTTGTAGTTATGGCAACTAAGAATGGCTACATTAAGAGAGTTGATATTAAGGACTTCTCCAACGTGAGAAACGGTGGAATTAGAGCGACTTCTTTAGATGAAGGCGATGAGTTGGTCAGTGTTTCTTTAACTAAAGGTAACTCTGACTGTATTCTCTCTACTCAAACGGGACTTGCAATACGCTTTTCGGAGTCGGATGCCAGGGTGATGGGCAGAACTGCCAGAGGTTCGCGAGGTATTAAACTTAAAGAAGGTGATCATGTGGTTGGTTTGATAGCAGTATCAGAAGCTAAAGAAGAAGATATGGCTTTGCTTACGATTTGTGAGAACGGATACGGTAAAAGAACCGCTGTTAGTGAATATAGGCGCCAGGGTCGTGGTGGAAAAGGAGTTATTGATATCAAGGCCAATGATAGAAATGGTCCAGTTGTAGGGATTTGCAAGGTTGAGGAAAGCGATGAGTCTATGGTGATCACTACCTCCGGAAAAATCATTAGAATGCCGGTTTCTGGTATTTCTATAATTGGTCGGAATACTCAGGGGGTTAGAATTATTAATCTTGAAGGGGACGAGAAGGTTTCTACTGCGGCGAGAATAGCTGATACAGGTGAAGAAGCGACGGGTGAAGCCAATGATAGCCCTGAGCAAAACTCTGCTCCTGCTGATACGTCTAAACAAGAGACTGAAGAAGATTAAAAATAATTTCATAAAATAAGAGTTTAAAAGGCACAGCCCGATGGGAAAAAAGGTCGCCGTTTTAGGTAGTGGAAGTTGGGGTACTGCCCTGGCCCATCAGCTTCGGATTAGTGGGCTTGATGTTTGGCTTTGGGGCATCGAAGAAGATGTCTTAGAGAGCATCGCGACAAAGCAAGTAAACCCCACATATTTTCCAGATAATAAGATAGCAGCTGGTATTAACTGTGAGCTGTCAATTGAGAAGGCTGTTGCAGGCGCCGAGTTGGTAGTCGTTGCGGTTCCATCTTCAGTAATTCGAGAAGTAGCCTCTAGTTTAAAAAAGCTAAATCCCGAAACTAAAAAATTTGTAATAGTTGCTAAAGGCCTTGAGCAAGGTAGCCTAGCATTACTCTCAGATGTTCTAGCTGAGGAGTTGGGCAATGCAGATAATATTGCTGTTTTATCGGGGCCAAGCTTTGCAAAAGAGGTTCTGGAAGAAAAGCCTACAGCCGTGACAGTTGCTGCTTCGAGTATTAAGATAGCAGATGAGGTTGCCAACTATTTTCATTACGGCGCTTTTAGAGTTTACACTTCAGATGATTTAGTTGGGGTTCAGTTAGGAGGCGCTGTAAAGAATATCATCGCTCTTGCAACTGGTATAATTGACGGTAAGAAAATGGGCTTAAACGCCCGCGCAGCTCTTCTAACAAGGGGCTTGGTGGAGATTTCCCGGTTGGTAGTAAAGATGGGAGGCCGTGAGGAAACAGTATTTGGACTAAGTGGTCTAGGCGATTTAATCTTAACCTCCACCGGAGATCTCAGTCGAAATCGTAAAGTTGGTCTGGCTCTGGGGCGAGGAGATAGTCTCGAGAAAATTTTAAAGGACATTGGTCAAGTGGCTGAAGGTGTTGTTACAGCACCTAAAATACTAGCTCTTGCGAAGAAACTAGAAATTGAAATGCCCATAACTGAGGAGATAGTTTCGGTGTTAGAGGGTAAACACTCAGTAGATATAGCTCTAAAGAATCTTCTTTCTAGAGAAGGTAAGATTGAAATTGGATAGGTTTCAGGGGATTGAATTCAAACACCCTAAACTTTTAAAACTATTATTTTCCAGCCCCAGCGAACATCCCGTTAAAGATTCACTTCATGTGAAGAAAGCTACTGCCTTTAAAAAATTATAAGAGGTGGAGGTGAAAGAGAAGGGAGAGCGAGAAAAAATCGATCTAGTCTGCTTAAAAAACCAGCGAGGCTAGGTCATTACATTTCTAAATGTTGGATAGAAATCCAAAGACCAGCCAAGCTATACTACTATAAGCTCAACAAAGACTGAAAAATCCCACTAAAACTAACTTTAACCTGTTTGCTATAACCTGGCCCACTCAGTCCCTTCGCGCAAGAGGTCTTCAAACTACAAAATCTCTCGCGTGAGGAGGCTGATTAAATTCAAGAAATTATCTCTTGATTAACCACTAACCAAGTCAAGTATATCAAGTGCTAGGAAAACGGTCAAATAGGTGCTTATTTAACTGCAATAATTTCAGACTCTTAAGTGAAAAATAGATTTAGGGATGTTGGCTGGTGAGGGCTTAAGGGTTTGAAATGACTAAGAAAAAAGGCTTTCTCTATCCGTATAGGGGTGGTGGAAAGACGAGTTTTTACAGATTCAGGTTAAGCCCCAGCTTTTGCCGGATTCTTAGAACAGAACTCAGAGTCTGAAAGAGCTAAATTACTGTATCGGTGGAGATTTTATAAAAAACGCCAGTCGCCGGATTCTTTGTTTGTTTTAATCATTTTCTTTTCTAGTTTGTTGTTCGTTCTAACCAATCAAGCAACTTTGCTTCCCTAAGTTTAATTAGGCCAGAATGGTTGGGTATTCTCTATCAACCAATGTTCTTGGGTTTAGAGAATACCCAACCATTCTGGC
>CALKYB010000034.1 GCA_938003565.1 uncultured bacterium | reverse complement strand
ACAAAAACACTCTGAAAAGTACAACGAGCTTTTGGACAAAGGCGCCTTCGACGAGTACAGCCGGGCTGCGTCCCCGAGCGGCGGCAGCACCAGCGGCGGTGCGGCTAGTGGAGAAGATGTTACCTTCACCAAAGCCAGGGGGAGTATTCCCGAGTACAAAAACCGCAAAGTCATTTGCTTCATCTGTGACCGGAGGTTCCACTCCGCGGAGGACCTCCGCCGTCACACGCGAACCCACACGGGAGAGACTCCGTACACCTGCGAATTTTGAGACAAGAAGTTCTCGCCCCTCGACAAAAATATTAATTAACGCCGCATCCCGCAGCTCCGGTTTCAGTGGAATACCAGCAGCCCCAGGAAGAAAAATCTCTGAAAAATCTTCTCTACCACTTGGCAGAATCGTCTGCCTTATATTTTTTAGCATAATCAATGCTGACTCCCGAGCATTGGTATATTTTCCGCCAAGCATAGTTCCAGCAGAGGCTCTAAATATAAAACGTTCCACTCTTGAGACTTGAGTGGCTGTCATCTTTCGCTCATATGATTTACCAAGAACTTTCCAAAAAAGCGCTAAGGTGTAAAACCAAATAATGCGAGCAATTTTCTTCACTCTAGGAACGTTCGCCTCTACCTCTTTAGCCAAGGGACGAATCCCACAGTAGTTTCCAACTAATGTATCTTCGGAAAAATCGACCTCAGGAAAATTTCGTTGCAAATATTCAAAGATCTCTGCGATTTCACTCGGTCTGGCTTCAGGAAATTCTGGTGCCTCTTCTGTATGATCGTCTGTGGTTCCAACGAGAGTCAAAGATCTCCCACCTGGAGAGAAGTAAGGAAGAACAAAAAAATAGCGCCCCTTAACTCCAGTAGGACAAATCACTGCTGGCCCACCCCAAAGCACTTTAAAAATTAAGTGGACCCCACGGCTTCGATAGAGCTCGTATTTATTGTTGCTAGATAAATGTCCAAGCTGTTTCATCACTGGCTCGGCCCAAGGACCAGTCAAGTTAGCTACATATGATGCACAGGAGTTTAAAGTCTTTCCATCAGCGGACCAGGTTACTTCCCATTTTCCGTTAGAGTCCTGTAAAAGATTGCTTACATTTGCGTGGTTTATCGTAGTAGCTCCCAAACGCCTGGCCTCTTGAATCAATTCAATCGCCACTCTAGATCCAAGATACTGTCCATCCCAGTAAAGGATCAACTGTTGGAATTCTAAACCTGCACTACTTAAGCCCTTGTATATTAGATCAGAAACACGAATCTTTCTGCTCCAAGCAAAACGTGGCAATCCTTTTTCGCCACTTGGCAACCTTGAGAGCAAACTGTAAAAAAACAAGCCAATTCGCGCAAACACATAAGAGTCCTGTCCTTTCTGCACAGCGAAGGCAAATGGACACTGTTGAACTAAATGCGGAGCAGTCTTGTACAAAAAAGCTCTTTCTTTGAGTCCTCCAACCACCAGCTTGATGGCACCGTTTAATAAATAACGAACACCGGCATGGGCGATATTGGACGAGGCTGAACTGGTGCCAGAAGCAAAATCATTTCTATCCAGCAACAATACACGATAACCTGCCTTAGTTGCCAGTAGTGCCAACCAGGCTCCGTGTATTCCACCGCCTACAATAAGAACATCAAATTCCGTGCTAGCTGCACTCTGGACCAAACTACTTCGATCTTTTTTTAACAAAACAAGCTCCTTCCTCAATAAAGAGGAGTTATGAACAAAAACCTATTCCTACCCGGAAGAATAAAATCAAAAACTTTACTCTTCTCGGGATTAAAAATTCTACTCAAAAACAATTTAAAGGAGCGTGTGGCTTAGATGCCAGAGCTATTCAACGCTAACAAAGAACTATAGAATCAACTCATACATGACTCAAGTTTCCCAAAGTTCTAGCAAAACATCTAAAGTGAATTAGACTTTTTTCAGTCTAGGCAATAAGTTGTCGACATGAACTATAAAACAGAAATTGCATCAAAACTGCCCCCTGAAGTTCTATTTGGCACTAGCTCTTGGACCTACCCTGGCTGGAGGGGCTCCATTTATAAAAACGAATATAAATCAGAAAAACAATTTAAGGCTGAATCTCTAGGAGAATATTCTAATTTTCCCTGGTTCAGAACTGTTGGAATTGACAGCTCTTTCTATGGCCCACTAAAGGCAAAGACTATCATTAACTACTCAAAACAAGTTCCTAAAAATTTTAAATGGGTTTCAAAAGTCTGGGAACGAATTACTGTCCCTGTCTATGCTAAACATCCCAGATATGGATCTTTAGCTGGTAAAGAAAATCCTGATTTTCTAAATGCCGAGCTTTTTAAATCAGAGGTAATTGGCCCCTACGAAGAATCAGGTACTGAAACCCATGCTGGCCCCTTTGTATTTCAATTTCAGTATATTGACGGAGCAATGAAAAATAATCCCCAAATATTTTTCAATCGCTTAGATAAATTTTTAAGCGGTGTTCCTACTGACTTTCAATATGCTATTGAAATTAGAAACAGAGAGTTTATTTGCGACGACTACTTCCAAATTCTAAATAGTCATAAAGCAACCCACTGTTTTAATCATTGGAGCTACATGCCTCCACTCATTGAACAAATGAAGGCTGCTGCTAATGTCGGTGGACTAACTAGTTCATTCTACCTATCAAGAGTTCTGACTCCCTTAGGGGTCAAGTATGCTGATGCAGTAAAACGCTTTGAGCCTTACGAAAAACTACAAACCAGAAATGAAAGTCTGCGAGCAGATATTATAAAGCTGGCCAAACGAGCTATACAAAAAAAAGCTAAAGCCTACATTATTGTAAACAATCGCTGCGAAGGGCATTCCCCCGGCACCATTGCGGAAATTGGCGAAAAGATTGTGAATCTAGGTTAATTCTAGAGTCTCACCCCCAAAGCCTAACATGTTGCCAAACCCCTCCTGTTCTAGTATTTTTCTATATCAAATTTTACAGCAACTAGAATCAATACCTCCAAGATGAGCGAAAAACGGATAAGTCAAAATCAAGTTATAAGGAGAAACTACTTCTCTCCAAAAAGTAACCAACAAGGTTTGATCTCTTTAGGTACAAACAAAGGGGAAACTATTAAAAATAAAGTTATCAAGCCTCCACTTTCTAAAAGGCAAACTTCCTTATCTCTAACAAAACTAATCTCTAAAGGGGATTTATGGCAAGCTGCTAAAAAGAAAAAACATAGAAACGAAAAGCTAAAGCACAATGAGGAAGTACAAGCCGCTCCTTTTTTAAATGAGATTGATCATCACTTGCCTACTAACGGTTTAGCTTTTGGAGAAATTCATGAATGGTCTTTTGAACACACAACAAACCCCGAAAAAAACTGGCTATCTCCAATCAGCATCTTACTTCATTTATTAGCAAACTCACTTCACAACACTCAAAACTCAGAAAAAAGAATTATATTTATCG
>CALKYB010000033.1 GCA_938003565.1 uncultured bacterium | reverse complement strand
TTGTTGCACAGTTTGTCACCAATAAAATTGCGACAGCTGAGCGGAAAGGGCGGTTGCCTTGAAGTTCTTCTAGAATGGAGGCGGCATAGACTAGAGGGGTCGACTCGTCTTCATCTTTTTCAAGCACCTCTTGCGGCTTCTCTTTAGTTCCCCAAAAGCAGGTTAAAATAGAGGCGATCATGATTAGGCCGAAAACAGCACCCATAATGAAATAGGTTTCTCTTGGGGTTCCTACCCAACTTCCAAACAGACTCGCCCTTCCTAACGGCTCTATCCACATCATTCCTGAATCTGAGCTGATCCAGCGGTCTAGGATACTTGGAAAAGCAGCACCTATAAGAAATGCAACTTGACTCGAGGTCATGCGGTATCCAGTTAAGGATGTTCGCTCATCGTAGTCGCTAGTTAGTGAAGCAGTTAGAGAGGTGTAGGGAACAAATACTAACGTGAGAAATGTATTGAAAATTAGCAGAGCTATCGTGATGTAGGCAAAAATTAATATTTTGTCTCCACCAAATTCAGGGATCACCCAAAGTGAAAAAAAGGCAATACCATAAGGCACGGCTCCAAATAGAAGGTAAGGTCTGCGGCTACCCCATCGACTTTTTGTTTTGTCAGTTATCCAACCCATCACGGGATCTGTTACTGAATCCCAAATTCTCCCAATCATGACCGCGAGCCCAGCATGAAAGGGGTTTAAACCAGCGACATCAGTTAAGTATAGCATGATAAACAGCCCGGTGGCTGAGGCGGCTAGCCCGTGGCTGACGTCACCCAAACCGTAACACCACTTTTCTTTTAAGCTTAGCGAGCTTTCTGAAGTGGAGGATGTAGATTTATTCGAGTTCATTTAAAACTTAGAATGTGAAAAATTGTTTGAGCTGCTTAAGGTTTTGATGCTGGAGCAAGCGAAAAAGTAGCATTAGTTAAAAAGCGAGTAAGCGCCAGACGAAGTGAGTTTATTGACGAAGCTCAGACCAAAAATTGTGCAGAATTATGGTGGACCACAGAGTTTAGCTTGAAGAGTTATTAAACACCAATAAAATGTCTGTTTAAAATCAATCTTTGCCTGTGAAAATGTTGAAAGTTTTTTAGTGAATTTATAGCTTTGATCATTGCGGGGCAAGTTTTGCATATCAAAAAACCCCTAGAGCTAGCGGCGTTGCTTAGTATTGGACTTCAAAAACGGGGTGTGATTAACTTCCCAAAGACTTCTGCAGCCTGTGAATAATTCGGCTCTTTTGGTTTGTTTTTAAGCTAATAGATTTTGAATCCTTTTTTCAGTTTAGAAGTCCTAAATGGGTAGTAACGCTGATTATTGTTTGGCTGTAGTTTTACCTACGAGTCAGCGCTTAGTTTTTGCTGTGCCGGATGTTGATTTCCGGTTTTATTACCGGGGTGCTTGTTAGAACTTCTGCGCCCTGAGAAGTTAAAATTGTATGGAGCGATGTGACTTATGTTGAATTATAAAATTGCTAAACGAAGCCTTGGACTTGGACTATTAACAGTTCTGTTCCCAGTTTTTGGACATTCAATCGGTTTGAATGAAGCCATGGTTGTTCGAGAGAATGTCGCTTTTTCTGCGCAGATAGATGCCCGAAGTTTTGATGGGATGGGTTTTGATATCCTATCTGAATTCGATGGCTTTACTAGCGGAGACTTATTTCAAATTAGTCCTTTCCTTCCGGCAGGTGGAAGATCAACTATCGAAACAACGCTTTTATCAGAAGTTTGCGGATTTTGTGGTCAAAACCCAAACTATACAGATTCTTTTGGATATTTAGATCAAAGTGGTGATTTCGTCAGTATCTTGGACGGTGGTCCAGCGCAGGCGGGGGATTCAGCTTCAGTAGAATTTGAAGGTGATGATGAGATCGTCTTAGCTGTGCGAACTCCACAAACGGTTCTTAGCGCTATTGATGCGGACAATGAGGATCAATCTGCCCATATACTCGGAGCGAAAGTTGAAACAGCAGGAACGGTTAACCTAGAGAATGCTGATTTATTTGGAGCTAGTCTGGCTTTTGATTTGCAGGTCGGTGATATTCTGGTTTTTGTTGAAGATCTTCTAGCTACCGGAAATACCATTCCTTTTGTTCCCAGAGCAGGTGACTTTGACTTCAACGATATGGTCTTTGTGATGAGGGAGATTGCTCTTGAGTCAGATCCAGTCGAGACTTTAGCAGATGATTTTACTGAAGTAGTGGACCCGAGTGTTGTGCGTGAAGACTTTGATAGTGTAGAAGCTTCCATGGATGCTTCTGCTGAGGTTCCTGAACCTTCGACTTGCGTTTTACTTCTTTTAGGTTTGTTTGGCGTCGCTGCGAGAGCAAGAGGTCAGAGAAGCTAAATAGAGCTAGCAAGTTCTAAACAAAAAAGCCCTCCTTTGTGAGGGCTTTTTTTTGCCAAAAGCCTACTAAAATTAAAGATGCATAGAAGTAAATTAGCTAAACCACTCAATGACTTTGGGTGGAAGAGAGGGGTTTAGCCAATTTCCTTCGGCGAGTTGAGCTTGATCTCAACCCATTTGTTTAAATACTAGCGTTCCCGGGAGTTCGTGGACAAGGAATGACATCCCGAATGTTTTTCAAACCAGTAAGGTACATAACTAGTCTTTCGAATCCAAGCCCAAACCCAGAATGCGGGTTGGTCCCATACTTTCTTAGGTCGAGATACCACTCGATATGTTCTCGAGGAACATTGAATTTATCAAGTTGTTTTAGAAGAATGTCTTCTCTGTGCTCTCTCATAGAGCCACCAATGATCTCCCCCAGCCTAGGCACTAGAAGGTCCATTGCTGATACAGTTTTCTCACCTTCATCGAGGTACATATAAAAGGCTTTTATCTCCGTAGGGTAGTTTGTAACGAACACAGGTCCTTTAATATGTTCTTCCGTAAGGTACCTTTCGTGTTCTGTTTGGAGGTCATTGCCCCAGGCAACTGGGAATTCAAATTTTTGTTTGGATTTTTCCAGCACCTTTATAGCTTCGTCGTAAGTTATCCTTGCAAAGTCAGCAGTCACCACAGATTCTAGTGAATCAACTATCCCTTTTTCAACCCATTGGTTAAAGAAAGCCATGTCTGATTGGCATTTCTCTAAAACATGCCCAATAGTGAATTTAATAAATCGCTCAGCAACTTCCATGTTGCCAGCTAGATCGCAAAAAGCCATTTCGGGTTCTACCATCCAGAACTCGGCTAGATGTCTTGGAGTGTTTGAATTTTCAGCTCGAAAGACTGGGCCAAATGTGTAAGCCTTTTTTAGAGAACAGGCGAACATTTCAGCTTCGAGTTGTCCCGAGACAGTAAGATGAGCCTCCTGGCCAAAGAAATCTTTACTGTAGTCGACTTTTTTGCTGTCCAACTTAGGAATGTTATCTTGGTTGAGGGTTGTAACTTGAAACATTTTACCAGCACCTTCACAATCTGAGGTAGTAATGATTGGTGTGTGAATGTAGCTAAATCCTTCCTGGTTAAAGAAGGAATGAATTGCAAAGGATGCTTCACTTCTAATACGAAAAGCAGCTCCAAAGGTATTGGTTCGTGGACGAAGATGCGGAATTGTGCGAAGAAATTCATTTGTGTGACGTTTCTTCTGGAGCGGGTAGTCTTCGGCGATGCACCCGCCTACTAACTCGAAACTTTCCGCCTGTAGCTCAACTTTTTGACCCTTTCCGGGAGATTCGACTAGAGTTCCAGTAATACAAACTGCCGCTCCGTTTTTACAGTGAGAACTTGCTTCGGCGAACCCCTCGATATCCGAGTCGATGACTACCTGCAATCCCTGAACATCACTTCCATCGTTGACCACTAAGAATGAAACCTCTTTGGAGTCTCTACGGGTTCTTACCCATCCAGAGAGGCTAACCTTAGTGCCGATTTTACTTTCGTCTTGAAGCTCTGAAATTCTGCAGTTTGAGTTACCTTTTGTGTCCATCAAGAGCCTCGGTTTTTTCTATATGTTTGCAGCCTAATTTAGTAGCCCAGAAGTGGGCTAATTAGTTGGACCGTTTTTAGTCATTGCTAGATTTATTATTAAATATGACATGGCTTGGAAGGATTTGGCTATAAGCTATCCTGAAAATATTCCCTAGCTTTAGTTTAAATGACCTTCGCCGAATCAATAGAGCTAAACCCCTCTCTTCCACCCAAAGTCATCGAGTTGTTTAGCTCTATTTACTCTAATCTTTTTCTAATTTGCATTTTTACCTCTGCTTCTTGACTGTATTCTTAGACTTTGGACGCAGTCCCCTTAAACGAACCTAGAGTGATTCGGACTGAAAACCTTGATGATTTTTGGGATGAAGAGAGGTTTTCAGTCTGAATCACTCGACGTGTTCAAAAGAAGGTGAAATTAAGACAGACTCGCTGCTGTTACTCACTGGTCGAAGGCAGCGGGGAGAATAGAAGATGAGTTAGGAAATTGATGCGCCCGGAATAAAAGCTTCCGTATCCATTTCCATAGGAGCATCGTCGACGCTAAGTAGAATTTCTAGCTCTTGTGCTACTGCTAAATATTCAGCTGCTAACTTTTTAGTATCTTTACTATCGAAAGCTGTTTTGGCCACAAATGAAAGTCTATTTTGTTGTTCAGTTCTGTGGACCGCAGCATTAACAAGAAATATATCTCGTTCATCGAGGTCTTCTTCTGCAGCTAGTTCTTCAAAGGGTCTTGGGAGTTCGTCTTTGGAGCTGTTGGAGCTTAGGTTTCTTTCTATTTCACGAACATGCTCCACGAAGCTCTCAGGGTTGTCAGCTCCCATTCCCTTCATATCTAAATTTTTGCTATTCGCAATGCGGTCCGCTGTTAGGCGGTGAACTCGAGCCGCTTGCTTATAGATCATAGTTCTAACAATTGACCACTTAGGACCTTTAATTTCCTTGGAAGCCTCAAAGATAGCCTCTAGAGAAGCTATACTCATTTCACTAGAGTCAATAGGGACTACCACAGCATCAGAACAAGAAATAATATTTTTTGTTATGATATTAAAATCTGGACAAGTATCGAAGACAATCAAATCAAACATGCTGTGAAGATCTTCGATTAAAATTGGGAAAAGTTTCTTGAATATTGTTGCTCCTGGTCCCCAAAAAAAATGACTTAATTGATCACTCCCCGGAAGAATTGAGAGGTTATCCCTTACGTCATAGAGCAGTGGTACGCCTAGGTCTTCCGCGGCTTCTAGTAAATCTAAGTTTTGCTCTCCTTTGACTCGAGTTCGCATACTCAAAAATAGTCTCGCTAGAGTCGAGTCTGCAATTGCTTTGTCTATTGCCGGTTCTTTAAAAAAACGACTCGCATGCGCTGATGGATCGGAGTCGATCAATAAGACCCTGTTACCCATTTTAGCGAAAGCGTGAGCGATATTGATCGAGAGAGAAGTTTTGCCCACTCCTCCCTTTAGAGAGGCAAAGCTGATTACTGCCATGGATACCTAGCCCTTAAATATTACCTACCAACCAATCCGCACTTTAAAATCCCCCACCCGTGGTAACTTTTTGGGACATAGCTTCTTCAAGCAATTCGCCATGGTGAAAAACAACTATGAGGTACAATCGCCTATTACCAGCCACTGCTTGTTGCCGGTTTTCAAACTAAGGCTACGATTATGAACCTCAAAAACTAAAGTAAACGAGCGTCAACGAAGCAAAATTGAAACCACAACGGTCTCAAAGCAGTCCTTAAGAAAAGAAAGCGCTTAAGAACTTTAAAGAAAAGCTCTAGCAAAAATTACTTAAATCTAGGGATAAACTCCTTCGATGACGGAACTTCGAACACTAAATTAAAAAGTGAAGACTATGTCAACATCCTTTTTTAGGTAGCGCCATACATTTTTGAATAAAGGTAATAAGTGTAGGACGAAATTGGTATTGGAAACTTTGAAATCGCCTGATTCAAAATTACTGAGATTTTAGGCTTTGAGGGGGTATTATGGAAACAATACCGTGCTCAAAGGATAGCGCGAACCTTAAGTGTTAGTTCTTTTTTAGCGGGCACCAGAGCCGGTAAGAATAACAAGCACCGTTTTAAGCGCTATCCGAATATCAAGCAATAAATTACGGTTCTTAATGTAGAGAAGGTCTAGAGCAAGTTTTCTTCTATAACTCTCAATATCTGAAGCGTAGCCGCCTTCTATTTGGGCAAATCCAGTTAGGCCAGCTTTAACCTCCAATCTTCTATGAAAGGAAGGTAACTTGACTGAAAGGTCCTGGGCCATTTCAGGGCGTTCTGGACGCGGGCCAATTAAACTCATATCCCCAATCAAAACGTTAATTAGCTGGGGAAGCTCATCCAGCCTAGTTTTGCGTAAAAATCTTCCAAACAAGGTTACTCTTGGATCCCCTGAAGCTGCATATACAGGCCCAGAATTTTTCTCGGCATTGGAAATCATGGTTCTAAACTTATACATTTGAAAGCAACGGCCATTTTTTGTAAGGCGCTTCTGCTGGAAGATGGCGCTACCTTGAGATGAAAACTTAACTCCAATGAAAACTAGGAGCATTACTGGCGAGACGGCAGTTAAAAGAGCGATCGAGCCAAAAATATCGATACCGCGTTTAGCGGTCTCAAATAGGTAACCTTTGGGGTAAACTGGGCCTGGTACAAGAATTCTAGCA
>CALKYB010000032.1 GCA_938003565.1 uncultured bacterium | reverse complement strand
CCTTTAACAACTCCACTCCCGTGGCAACTACTGCACCTAGATAGGCTAGAGCTATACGAAAAATCACTCGGCTTCAGGCCCTTAGCAGACGCTTCAGGAACTCGGGAAAAAATTCGTCTTATCTCATCCCAAACCCCTATCTTTACCGCCACAGTAGTTCTAGCCGAGCTCATATCAGTATCACTAGCCACCATGACCACCCGTGAAACGTTAACAAGCCCCTCAAACTCTCCGACACTAGGACTGCTAAAACTATTGCTAGAATCTAAATTATTGAGCTTAGCAAGAACAGTCGGATAGATAATTTTCTCGATCAAAATCGATTTCCCAGATCCTTTCTCTCCAGTTAGACAAACCAAAGAGTTCAGAGGAAACTTAAGATCAAAATTCTTAATACGACCATAGTCTATAGAATTGAAAACAAGATAGTTATCCTCAGACTCACCCTGAGCGTTAGCGTCCAAAGACATCTTACCCACTTCAAATCCCACGTAATCTCCTTTTAGACCCGGCCCAAAATCTACAAGCTCTCCTCCTTGATCTCCGCCATGAGGACCCAATTCCAAAAAATAATCGGACTTTAACTTCGCTTCCGAATCATGTTCAACAACAATAATGCTATTGCCTGCATCTCGTAGTTCCCCAAATAAAGACCATAAATGGGCCCGCTCATCTCCATTGTGATAAGCAAGGGGCTCATCGAAGACTATTAACGCACCCGAAGGCTCAACTGAGAAAACTTCCGATATTGAAAGCAAATTTAGCTCAGCTGCGGACAACTTACCGACTCTTGTAGACAGGGGAATACTAGATAAAAGAACCTTCTCAAACACAGACAGACTTTCCTTCAAGTCTTCCAACAAATTGGAGCTCTTCAATGCAGAACTCTCCAATCCGTCCAAGAAATCCCTCAACTCACTAGAGGAAAAATTTAATAGAGAAGAAATACCCATGCCCGATACATGATATTGCTGAATCCGTCCCTCCAGACCACTTCCACTGCAACTTTCACATTCTAAAGGGCTTAAATAACTCTCAATGATCGACTTATATCGCTTACTACTTGTCTTCGAATAAAAACTGCCTAGCAAACCAACAACGCCATAAAGCTCTATAAATTCGCTGCTATCTACGTCACCTCTATGAGCCTTAATTTTTTCAATCAAAGCCTCCCAAAACTTTTCAGATTCAGATCCAAACACCAAGCCACGTTGTAAATCTTCCCGGCCATCTTGGGTCAGCCCTTTGCAATGCTTCTTACAGTAATCCACAACCAAACCGAATTCACGTTTTAGAAATTTTTGTTGTAAAATAGGAAAAGATTTCTCTAAAGGAGTGGTCTTACTGAAGAGGTTTTGCTGCAGAATAAATTTGTTCGAGCCTCGACCATTGCAGTCGCTACAAACCGAAGTCTCAGCACTCGGCTGGATCAGTTCTGCATTGCAATTTTCACAGGATTTTCCTGACCAACACTCTGATTGCAAATTGCCAGAAGAATCAAAAATATAACAATTTCCATCTCCGAGCTCATAACCACGCTCTATTAAATCTGAGAACGGTCTCAAACTAGGAGGTGACTCAAAGAACTCCAACACTGGAAAAACAACTGACTGTGGTGCTAGCTCATCAATCTCAAAATACTGATAATATTCACCCTCAAAAACAAACTTCACAACGCCGTGCCTCTCAAACCATGATTTCGAAAACCCCCCAGCCAAACCCTTCACCACGAGCTGAGATGAACCACCGAATTCAACCATCCTATCTAGTAACATTTCAGAGGAGTTATAGCCCCGGGAGTAACCGCACTCAGCACAAGCAATTTCTCCGTACTTCATAAGAAGTTGAGATAATAAATTTAAAATTCGATGAGAGTCGGCGAGAAGCTCATTCTCTGAAAAAGAGTGAAAATCTCTCGCTCGAATCACATAACGATGACCCTCCAGAAGTACGGTATCGTCGCCAAGAGAGTCTCCGAAACCCCAGTGGTTAACACCGTGAAACATACTTCGACAAATTGTTTGTAAAGCGAGAGTAGACTTACCGGAGCCAGAAGAGCCGGTAATGACAACAATGCAATCATGGGGAATTTCACATGAGAGATTCTTTAAGTTGTTAGCTGTCGCACCACAAACAAGAATCTTTTCCATCTGAACTTTATTTCAAACAGAAACTATTGAACAACAACTACATTATGTTTCTTAGGCAATTCACTAGCAAAATATTCCTTGGATTCTTCGACCAACTTTTCTCTCATCAGGCGGAACTTAACCTCATTAAAAAGTGCCCCAGAAACTTTACCATCTTCACTACAAGATCCGGTAACTTGAAAAATACTAACTTTACTACCTAGAACCTTCGGATCACTTACCTCACCTTCTGACAACCCAGATATAGTCTCGGCTATCTCAGTCTTAATTTCCGAGGCCTTTACATACCCCAAGTCCGTTTGTCGAACTCGCTTCTTAGTAAACTCTGCTTGTACTTTAGCCAAATCTTTTGGCTCACCAGATACTAAAACGCTACCCAACTTACTTAATGTCTTCTTCTTCTCAGCAACCTTCGCCTCGCTGCTCTGGCACGACTCATCGCAAACTAAGTCAAACCTCAAAACAGAGACTGTACCCCTCTCCGGAATATCATCTATGTTTTCCTCGAAATAGCGGTCTACCTCTTGATCTGAAACTTTAACCTTAGGGCGCACAGCTGCGGCAATAATTTGATTCTTTAAAATCTCCCCTCTCACCTCAGCTCGATAGTTTTTCTCGGTATAACCCTGTTGAGAAAGCAATTCTCTGAATCCTGCACTATCTAAACCATTTTGTTTCTTAACCTGCTTCAGGTAGGAATCAACAACTTTCGAGTCAATAACTATTCCCAAAGCTTTAGCTTCTTTCTCTAACAATCTACTCTGAACGAGTTTAGAGTTTTTCACCGAATCAAAGTCAAGTTTATCAGTTTTAGAAGTTTTTAACTCAGAGCTACTAATAGGTTCATCTTCAATACTTGCCACAATTTGATCAAGTCTAAACCTCTTGCCAGAGTCTGCTTCCGCTAAAAGCGATGCGGGCGAACCTGCCACTAAGACGAACAATACAAGGACTAAGAAAGATGGAACTTTACTGAGGGAACTCAAGGAACTTCTCCAAATAATGGTAAAAAATCGACAACAATCAAGCAAAGCACCAAAGGTAACTAGCTTATCCAAGCCCAGTATACCTGCACCTGAGAAAAAGCCCAAATCCTAAATCTCCTCATCCCAAGAATCATCAGGGTTTTCAGCTCAAATCGCTCTGAGTTAATGTAATTGATTGGTTTCAGAGCTCCACTTCCGCCCCTAACGTGAAGCTGGCCACCACCCCAACCGAGGACTAGTCGGAACAAAAAAATCTTAGAATAAATTGAGCTGAATCACTCGATGACTTTGTGTCGAAGGGAGGGGTTTAGCTCAATTTAATCGGCGAGCACTTATTAATAACAATCAAAAAAAAAGCCAGGGGAACCCTGGCTTTTTTGTCTATCTACTAAGTTCTCTTCAAATTTCAAGCTACAAAAGCTATCTACCTAAACCAGACCCTAGTAACAAACCTACTTCGGAGTCCGAATCACATTGAACTTATCAAGAGTAAAAATCCCCTTACCCCAAAATATCTCAGTTCCCATTTCAATTCCGTTCATACATTCATTTGGACGCAATTGGTAAACGCGAGGACTCAAAGTCGGAGCTACATCCCTAGTATACTCAATAAACTTGTTCCAATTCAATACGCCTTCGGTAGATGGAGTAGAGCGAACATATGCAATATAGCGCCATTTTAAACCACTGGTCGTGCCGTCGGGATTTTCAACATATTCATTTACATAAACATCCCACTGAGCATTATCAATCCAAACTCCCAAAGCCACGGGTGGGTTCTTTCCGCCAACTCTAATTGAAGGTTTACCAACCCAAACCATCATTTCATACTGACCCCATTTATCGGTATCAGAGAATTTTTGGTTGTGCTTATTAATTTCGCAATGCTCATGAAAAAAGGACTCTAAAGCTACGTTTCTCTCACCTATCCCATCCTCAGAATACTTATACTCGATTCGAAAATCATCCATCTTATCGATTCGCACTGGAACGCCCAGGTCTTCCTTTGTTCCTGAATCATTAAATGCACCATATTTTTTCCCATAAAAAACTTGAGGATATGCTTTAACTTGTAATTCCTGTCCATCAAACTGACCTAGAAAATCATAATACCATTTAGGTTTAGGATTATTCCGACTACCATTTAACTCAGTACAAAGAGACATCCTTGGACGATTGTCCACTCCTTGATGAGTAATCATTGCCGAGTCATTCCAAATATTATGTTGGATGATATAGTCTCTGTAAGGAATCTCCTGCCAACGAGTCTCACCGCAACGGTGACTGTAGAACAACTCTGCTGGCACAGGATCGAGATTTACTCGACTATTGTCAGTAGCAGAACCAGTTGGTGGGGCTACCTCGGGTTCAGGTTGAACAGTCTCAGGCTGAGGCTGACGCTCAGGAACTGTCGTTCCCAAAACACAGCTTGCAACTCCATTCCAACCCCAATTATCCCCATCACCATTATCTTCACAAGGACCTGCAATTGAAGCTTCTATTTTACATGATTCGTCTTTAACTCGATCA
>CALKYB010000031.1 GCA_938003565.1 uncultured bacterium | reverse complement strand
TAACGTCAGCAGCCGCTAGATTATCTGGGTCAATATCCACATCACGACCAACTAGAGTAAGACTAATTTTACCTAGGCTTCTTGAAAGCTCAACTCTTTTGGCATCATACTCTTTTAGAAGTAATGAAGTCGTCGTCCCACCTTTCTTAGGAGTTGCTTTCTCCTCTTTACCACCACCGGTTCTACCACCGACAGCAAGCACAAGCACTTGACCTACTACAGTGACCACTCTCTTCTCTCGAGTTCGAGGGTCTGAATAAGTTAGCAAAACATCGACTCTATCTTTTGGCCTTACATGAAAGCCAACACCGGTTGTAGAGTTAATACTAATTGTCAATGCTCTGTAGCCAGGAGGAATGACCATATTTCCAATCGGAGGAATTTCCGACAAGGAGTCCTGAAGAATTGGGGTATTAGCGGCGATGTAAGATGTAGAATACTTACCAACGACCTCCAATTTGTTGGCCGCCTTAAGGGCACCTTCCGGCATCCTATCAGTAGGCACTTCCTGCTCTCTAAAAAATGCCTCTGTTAGCTTGTCGCCTTCTTCAATCCGCCGACTGGCGTAAAGAATTTTAACGTTAGGGTTTAAATCCGTTTGCTGGGTTCCAGCTTGGTTATTCGAAGTGACCGGTGCAGCTTTTCCACCCTTGTCTCCTTTTTGAAAAACGAAAAACACTAAAAAGACTAGTATTAGAATGACGGCAATCAAAAAGAAAACCAATAGCTTGACCTTAGACTGATAAGCTTGAGCTGGTTTAGATGCTCCAAAACGCGTTGCCATTGTAAATAGCTCCTTAGAATAAAACTCGTATAATATTATCAAAAATCTTCAAACAACTTTCACTATCGAAAACTGTCGGAGACCGAACAAACAAAAAATACAACTACTTCTAACAAGGAAACACTATACAAGCTGTTCTTTGTGGGCGCGTTGCAAAAAATTAAATTTAGGCAACGTATTTTTTAAATCTAGAAATCAATAAATTAGTTCCAGAGTTAAAAACTTACAACTTATTACGGCAAGACTAAAAAAAATATTAAGTGTTTTCTAACACTAAGTTCAAATGGGATATACAACGAATAAATCCCAGAAAATAAGACGGAGGAGCTTGAACCAAGCTCCTCCTATCGGTAAGAATTCTACCGATTAGTTGGTTACGTCGATTGAAGAACCAACAGTACTGAAAGTCTCAGATACTTCCTGACCAAGAAAAGTCATTGCAGTAATCGCAACAACAGAAATCAAAGCCGCAAGTAAACAGTACTCCAACATAGAAGCACCTTTCTCTTCTTCGTTTCGCTCTATTTGATTTGTCATTTCATTTTCCATTTTCATACTAACTCCCGTTATTTATAAAATCCTTAATCATACTAAGGCTTTGCTATACATACATACAACTATATTATTATTAAACCCTAAAAATTAAGAGAAACAGCTCTATCTTTCATTCCCGGGCCCCTAGATTAATCTATTAGCCCAGTCGGGTTGCTTGCTAGATACCTTGCATTTTCCGGGCCAACTTTGATTTTTCTAAGCCAACCTCTTGGTCCCTCTATTTAACCCATTAATATCAGGCACTTACAGATAATAGAAGTACCTACAGACCCTACTCATTTTGAGGAATCAACCTCTCCCACCAACTAGAACTCTTCCCATCATCACTCATATCCTTAGGTGAATCCCTTGAAACTAGCCCTAATTCAACCGCTACAGTCTCTAGGGCAGCTCTCGTTTCCTTACTGCCCATACTATATATTGTACGGCCACTTCCAGGCCATTGTTTTGCTCCCCTATCTACAGGGATTGGGGGTAAACGCCACGGATGGTCACCTAGTTGATGCATCGGCTCCAACTGCTCCTGCATTTGAGGAACCCCTAGAAGAGTACCTGTATGCCCATTCACAAGAAAACTGATCCTATCAGGACCTACCACTAAAGAACTTGCATAACGAAGGAATAAATCTAGTGCTGTAAGACCCAAAACGGTGTCGTCTATCACAATCAGGACTTCGTCAGCTAACCGCATCAACGCTCCCGTGGCCGGTCCAAACCTACCACCAGTGTCGATCAATACTGTATCATGCATCGCCTTGGCTAGATCCATAATTCTTTGACAAATAGCCATGCCATCTGTGTGACACACCAAGTCCATTGCCTCAGCCATACTATCAGGTGGCATTAAAACTGAAACATCCTGACTCACCGGAATTAGTGCATCACAAATACTGTCGCGGGAAATATCCCGAGTTCCGTTAACCCAACCACTGACTACTCGAGCTTCCGCTCCGTTGACTGTCAAGGCCCGACATAAATCCCGGGTTTCAACATCCATATCCCAAAGCATAGTCCGACGCTGATTAACGCTGCAAACTTCAGCTAAGGCTGCACAAAGGCTTGTAGCTCCTGTTCCACCTTTAGCATGAGTCACACAAACAACTCTTCCCTCTCGAACACGCCCTTCCCTACGGAACTCTGAATAGAGAGCAACTAATTCTTGTAGTAAATCAAGGGGCGACGCACTGTCGGGTAAAACTTTTCGAACTCCTGCTGAATGCGCAGCACGAAACTGTCCGCCCGAATACTCCGCCTCAGTGCAATACATTACTATATGCAACCAAGGCATTTGAGCCAAAGCCGTTCTCGCAATCTGCGGACCAGTCTCTCCAAGACCAGAACCAAGAATCAGAACATCGGCATCCCCAATCTGACTCTCCCACTCTTTATCTAAGACAAGCTTAACCCTGAGATCTAACATCTCAACATCACTATGGTTGAAGGCCTCAATTCTTCTGGCACACATCGCCTGACCTTCGGCAGTCTTATCAACGATTAAAATACGCATTCCAATTCCCTAACTTAACGGCGATAGAACAATATATCGCTTCCATCCCTTCCACTTTTGATGGTCAGCAAATAATAAAGTTGCAATATATTTCTAATAAAAAACACCGTAATCCTACAATATTTCTCCTCTAGATTTAGCCATTATCTTTCAGCTCTAGTTGAAAGATAATGGTTTGTCTTTTTAAGAACAGCGTGATCCTCAAAACCTAAAATTGACTGTAAAAAAGTGAGAGCTACTACCCCTCCAATAAAACCCAAAAGAACTAAGACAATTATCTTAATAAGGTATTTAAAAAATCCATCCCGTTTCGGAGAATACATTTGACTAGATAATTCTTGTAGCCTCCCACTATCACTGCGACTAAACGAATTGGAACTAGATATTCCACCATTGCGCTTACTAAAGTCTTTTCCATACTGAGCCAGTGACTGAGGCTTAGGCAACTCTTGGTCTAAAGGTCTGAATGGAGGGCGCTCGACCGAATGACTTTGTTTAGTATACTCTGCTTTAAGTCGACCAACTGATTCCGCATCAAGTAAAACAGTACCACTGTAGTTCGCTTCTGAAATACTTTCGTCTCTCGAAGATTCCTCCGCTTCAAGAGAAACAGTTGGAATCATCGCTGGCTCCACCGCTGGGTTTCTCGCAGTCGAAGCTTCTAATGGGGATGGTGCTCTAGTTAACATCGGCAACTCACTTTCCGACACTACTACATTTTCCTCCTTTAAAACTTCGTCCTCAGCTCGTGGTTTCGGAGTAAGTAATGGATTAAAAGCTTTTTTATTTTCTAAAGTGTCATTAATCTCAATCAAATCAAAAATCATTTGATTAGCGGTTTGATATCTTTCATTCAAATCCCGATCTAAGGCTTTCAAAACTAAACGACCGAGGGCCTCTGGGCAATCTAACCTTTTTTCGTGAGGAAGTTCTGGGCTTGTTCTCAACCTCATCGTCATTGTTTCAATGACGCTCTTACCTTGAAAAGGGGAACACCCAGTAATCATTTCGTAAGCAAGTACCCCTAAAGAATAAATGTCGGAGCGAGTATCTACTTGACCTTTTTCCAGATACTCGGGACTAACGTAGTCGATAGTACCCACAACACCGCCATACTCTGTTAATTTTGGACCCGTTCCATTCTTAGCGATACCAAAATCCGTAATCTTGACATCCATGTTTCCAGTTAGAAGAATATTTTCGGGTTTTAAGTCCCGATGTATTATGCCGGCGTCATGAATAGACTGAACCCCGGAACACATCTGGATCAACATATGAACTATTTCTTCGATAGGAATTGGTACATCATCAGCAATACGGTCCGCCAAATCACCACCCCCGACATATTCCATGGTGAAAGCTATTAGATCTCCATCCTTGAAATATTCATAAGCTCTTACTACATGTGGATGGTTTACCCCGTAAGAAGCGACAATCTCATTTCGAAATCTGGCCGCGGCGACCTCATCTTTAGCAACTTCAGAAAAAAGTACCTTCATCGCAACTAAATGACCTGAGAGTTCTCGATGACGGCAGGCATAGACCATCCCCATGCTGCCAGTGCCGAGACACTTCACAACTTCATACCGCCCATTAACAATGGTGCCGGGCTGGAGATTTAAAAAATGGTCTTCTCCCATGAGATTCTTACTTTACCCCTAATCAAATTCTAAAAAACTACTAAACTAACTTCGATTCGCCACAGGCGGAATGATTACAACTACAAAAACACGTTCCCCAAAACGGACTGTATCTCCATGAGCTACTGTCACCATAGAACCTGATACATCTTTTTCCTCACTAGATCCAAGCGAAGTCACTCCGGTTCCATGCTCTGAGAGTTGGTCAAGAACCTGTATTTTTCCATCCTTTGAAGTACGAATAATCGCATGTAAAGGAGAAATTGTGGGATCTTCAATCAGAATAAAATCATCCTGCCCAGCAGGTCTAGATGTTAGCAACCAACGACCAACGGCTAACTCATAAACCTCACCATTCTCTTCCTTGTCATAGCTAACCAAGAAACCAATAGCTTTTGAACTACATGCGCGTGGCAAAATTTGATTCACCGAAGATGCCACACCTTGAGAAGGCCCAGAATTTTGATCTCTCGGCGCTTGAGTAGCTACTGGTGCCTGTTGCCTCGGCTGCGCCTGAGGTAATGGTTGAGCCTGTGGTAAGGGCTGAGATTGCAATCCCTGAGATGCAAGACTACTCATCGTTTGGGTTCCACCGGAGGAGTTGCCATTAGCCGGAGTGGGAGCTGCAGGAGCGGAACTTACCATTGGCTGACCAACCCCCGGACCCGAAGGTCTTCCAGTTAATGCAGGATTTGTTCCTTGAGAGTTTCCATTCGACATCGGT
>CALKYB010000030.1 GCA_938003565.1 uncultured bacterium | reverse complement strand
GTCAGTTTTAAACTGAATTGAGCCGTTCGGTTTAAGGATACTGGCGAAAAATTCGAGATTCGCTTCATTTAGAGTACGGTTCTTCCAATCCTTTGGTTTAGGCCAAGGATCGGGGAATAAGATATGAATTCCCGAAAGAGTCCCTTTCTTTAAAAATGGAAATAGCAATTCCACAGAAGCCCTTACGATATAGATATTAGTTATTTCCAATTCCACTGCTTTTTCAATTGTCCTGACAGCTCGCTTGAATCGTCTTTCAACTCCAATAAACAAACTATCGGGATTGCGCCGGGCTTGCTCTATGAGGTGCATTCCAGAGCCAGAGCCAATTTCTAGGTAAAGATCCTGGTTTGAGGGATTCTCAAGGAGCTTCCGTAAACCTGGTTGGTCTAAACCGTTAGAATGGCGAGAATCAAAAATTCTATCAGGATACTCATAAACCTTCTCACGGAAGGGATTGGCTTGAGACAGGTTTGGGTTGGTCTCATAAGTTGTATGTAATTTAGAGCCGATTTCCATGGAGAGCCTTGGGGGAATACAGATGGTCAATACTCTCCTTAATCTAGGTATAAACTCTCCTGCTTCCGAATTTTTATAATCAGGGCGCTGATTATATCAGGTTTAGGGAAATTTTTCTCGGTTTTCAGGAAAAAAATGACTCCTTTCGGGCTTCTATCCCATCATAATCTCTAGGAAGCGATGTTTGCGACTATATTTTAGCAATTTCAAGGCGGTGAATTCAAGAAATAGGTGAATCACTGACAAGTGGCTAAAATTATTCAAAAAGTGTTGTCTTTATGCCCATGATGCGCTAACTGCATAAGGGTATTAGGGCAGCTTTTAATAATACTTACAAATGGTTAGACTTATGTCAGATACAAAACCCTGCCTTACAAAGGCCGATTTAGTAGACTCTATTTACGATAACTTGCCTTTTGACAAGCAGAAAGCAACACAGATCGTTGAAGATTGGATTGAGCTGCTTAAAGATGGCCTAATTCGCGACAAGAAAGTTATGATTTCAGGCTTTGGAGTATTCGAAGTTAAAAGTAAAAATGCTCGACCTGGACGGAATCCTCAGACTGGAGACCGGATTACGCTTGGCGCTAGAAATGTCGTTAAGTTTAAGCCTAGTCAGATTCTTAAGAAACAACTTAATCAAAGTGTAGAAAGAGAACTGCCATAAATTCTGTTCCCCTTTCTTCTAATATTTGCTTTGCTTATATCTAAGGCCCCGGACTAGTTTAGAGCTAGCTCTGGGCGCTTTGTTGATTTGGTTAATTGCTCCTGGAGGTCTCCGGCATGCCCACAACTCCTGCTAGGCAAAGTTTGTCAGACTCCTCGTTAGGAACCTCCTCTAACAGTGATCTAAATTTTGATGGCTTAGGCCCCAGAGAGCGAGTGTTGATGTCTGCACTTAAACTCTTTGTTGAAAAAGGATATTTCAACACAAACATTCCCGACATCTCTAAGATGTCTAGTTGCAGCGTAGGTTCGATTTACCATCATTTCTTGAACAAGGAAGAGATCGCTAGCGTGTTATATCTCGAGGGTATAACGTTATTTAGATCTTTTTTGTCTCAGGCGGTGGATGCCAAAGATGGGCCAAAAGATACCATGCGAAAGGTAGTTTATGCTTTTTTAGAATTTGCAGAATCTCGCCCTCTCTACACTCGTTATATCTGGCTTGCTCGACATGATGAGTTCCTTAGCCAGAGTCTTGCCAGGCCAACAACGGTAGGGTTTGATAGCCTTGGGCGAAAGATGACTAAAGTTATCAAGGATGCGATCAGAGAGAAGCATATATCTACTTCAAGTGCTGAAATTATTTGGAGCATTGTTTTTGGTATTCCTCTAAGTTTTATTACCGATTGGTTGGAAGGATATACTAGAAAGAAGCCGACTGAAGTTTCTAAGGAGTTAGCTGAAGCGGTAGTCTCGGCTCTTTTTATCGAGAACTAGAGATTAACTTTCATAAGATCGGGCAACAAAGCGTACTTCAGAATTAGGATCTCGACGAAGTAAGAAAAGCAAATCAGTTGGTAAAGACTTGGCTTTAAGTAAAGCGAGCCGTTTGGAAACAGAAGTTTTTTCGTCTCCTAGACTGCCTAGGAAGTAGTTTCTTTGCTCAAGAAATGAATATGTTTCAACTCTTAAGGTTTGTTTATGATCTTCCTCGAGAGTACGAATATGACCTTTGTCTTTTATACTTGCAGCAAGCTCTGAAGGTAAATCACTTCTCCTATATAGGGTTCGGTCGATCTCCGAGACCTCGAGCTCATGTAGACTTTTCAGTAACTTCTCGTCTGAGCTTGATAATTCTGCAAGCTCTATAAGTAGTAGCCTTGCTACCCCTGGTAATTGGACTTCTTTCTTTGCCTCATCAAATAGCTGATGCAGCTGTTCATTATCTAGATTCTTACTGAGTTCAAGTACCGCCCCTCCAGTCATCAGTTTTTTTCTAAATAGCTTTTTTAGAGCAGCTAGCTCTATGAATGAGTCAATTTTAATTTTATGAATGGCCACGCTTGCTCATTAGTTCTTCTATCGGTTTTTATATTGAAAAAGGCGAGGTTCGGAATAAATAGAATTTATTTTCTACACCGGTAAGACTACGCTCGTCGCATTCTTTGTTGCTGGATTTGAAACGAACCAAAATCTTGAAAATTGATGTCACGCTCGCTACTAAGCATCAAGGAATGAATTTCATATATTTCAGCCTCTTGTTCATTGCCCATTCTTGCCTCAATGTCAGAGAGTAAGGATACTGCGGAGGGGCTTCTGAAAAAAGCCAACTCACAGGCTCTCTTTGCTAACTGATGAGCATGCCCAAGGGTTTGGGAATCATTAGCAGAGGAAATATGTTTAGCAAGTTCATATATGGGCCTAGGGTCAGTCGGAGCAACTCTAGAAGCACGGTGAATTTGGTCCAGGGCAAGTTCAAACTGCTCTCTTTTACTCAATTTTGAATAGGTTAGAAGGAATGCTTCAATTGGTACGTATTCACAAGAATAAACCTGAGCTAAAAAGCTCTCACACTCCTCGTACTGTCCTTTTTGTAGAGATCTAACAGCCAAAGCAGTAGTGATGTTTGACCAATCTCTTCCTCTGTCTTTAAGTCGATTGCGAGCTACGGTTAGTGCGTATTCGACTTCTTTATCATCTTCAAACTTGAAGCCATTGTACCAAGCAGCTAATGCGTATCCAGCCAGCAAACTGACTTCGTCTGGGAAGTTCCTATAAGCCCTGCGTAGTAAGTGAATTGCCTCAATAAACTTTTCACACATCACATACTGTTGAGCTAATAATAGGTGAGCTTCGGGAAGCTCAACGTCTTTAGCACAAAGATTCTCCAAAATTTCCACGGCTTCAGAGTGTTGTCCCATTCTCAGCAGAGAATAGGCATAGTCGAGATGAGCACAATCAATTGCTGGATGTTTTGGGAATCTCTCGATTCCTTCTCGATAAAGATTTGCAGCCCTACGATAGTCCTTTGCTCTAAAAGATACTGCTGCATCAACCCAGACTTTGACAGGCACAGTTCGCCAAACCTTCCACCAACGAATGTTATCTCTGACTAATGTCATTTTATTTGAAGGGTACAATCCTGCAACAGACCCCAAATAGTGACTAATTTTCTTCCTAACGATCCCCATACTCTCCATTATGCCAGGAAATCAAAATATATGACTTGTAAGCTCAAACTTAAACGCTGCCAAATTTTAGTGATTTTTTCAAATACCAGAGTCTTACTATCAGCCTGGGTTAAACCCTTATAATAACGAGACAAATAATAATACAGGATGCCCTGCAGCTTCTAGGGATTGTTAATATTTCTAAATTTGACTTAAGCAGGACTGCCCCAATATTGCCGATTATCTTGTATATTCATGAGTTACTGATTGTTGGCATTAATTCAATGAAACTAGTATACAATCCCCCAAGTTTATTAGAAAAACCATAGGAAGTTTTGGAGATATCGAGTTGACCTCAAAACAAACAACAAGCACCGGTGAGGAGCACCTAAATAGTTACGCAGTTACCACAGGCTCTTTAGCTGGTTCATCAAAAGTTCACGTCAAAGGTAAAATTCATGACATTGAAGTTGCAATGCGTGAAATTAGCCTTAGCCCCTCTCCAGCTGAGTTCAGGTCTGATGGGGAAGATTTGGATAATGCTCCGATCACAGTTTATGACACGAGTGGTCCATACACCGATCCTCGTGTTGAAATTGATATTACAAAAGGTCTCCACCCACTTCGTGAAGAATGGCTTAAGGTTCGCGGTGACTCTCAGCGCCTTGACTCTTACAGTTCAAAATTTAGGACGGATCTTTCAGATATTTTAGGATCTCGTCTGCCGCGAAAGGCTAATTCGGGTCGAAATGTTAGCCAACTTCACTATGCTCGTAAGGGAGAGATTACTGCGGAGATGGAGTATGTGGCGATTCGAGAAAATCAGTCTCGCGAACTTTTATACCAAAGTGATCCTGAACTTTTTAAAACACCTGATTCCGGGACCCCAAAGAAGCTGAAAACTATTACACCTGAGTTTGTTAGAGATGAGGTCGCAAGAGGACGAGCTATTATTCCAGCTAATATAAATCATCCCGAACTTGAGCCAATGGCTATTGGTCGAAATTTTTTAGTTAAAATTAATGCCAATATTGGTAACTCCGCCGTGAGTTCGTCCATTGGCGAAGAAGTTGAAAAGGCTGTTTGGGCTTGTAGATGGGGCGCTGATACTATCATGGATCTATCTACGGGTAAGAATATTCACCAAACCCGTGAGTGGATTGTTAGAAATAGTCCTGTGCCAATCGGAACGGTTCCAGTTTATCAAGCTTTAGAAAAAGTTGGAGGTGTTCCGGAAGAGTTAACATGGGAACTTTACCGTGACACGCTAGTTGAGCAAGCTGAACAAGGAGTGGATTACTTCACCATTCACGCTGGAGTATTGTTGCGCTACATTCCACTCACTGCGGCTCGAACTACTGGAATTGTCTCAAGGGGCGGGGCGATTATGGCTAAGTGGTGCTTAGCCCACCACAAGGAGAACTTCTTATACACAAATTTCGATGAAATTTGCGAAATTATGCAGGCCTACGATGTTTCGTTTTCTCTTGGAGACGGCCTTCGACCTGGTTCAATTGCTGACGCTAATGATAGGGCACAGTTTGCTGAGTTAGAGACCTTAGGTGAGTTGACAGATATTGCTTGGAAGAAGGACGTTCAGGTAATGATTGAAGGGCCTGGGCATGTTCCAATGCATCTTATTGAAGAGAATATGGAAAAGCAGTTGAGTGTTTGTAAGGAAGCTCCTTTTTACACTCTTGGGCCACTAACGACTGATATCGCCCCTGGTTATGATCATATTACCTCTGGTATTGGAGCGGCTATGATTGGCTGGTTTGGCTGCGCCATGCTTTGTTACGTCACTCCTAAGGAGCATTTGGGCTTACCAAATAGAAAAGATGTTAAAGACGGCGTCATTACCTACAAAGTTGCGGCTCATGCAGCTGATCTTGCTAAAGGTCATCCTGCTGCCATTGCAAGAGATAATGCTTTGAGTCGAGCTAGATTTGAATTCCGTTGGGAAGATCAATTCAATCTGGGACTAGACCCGGATACCGCGAGGGAATTCCATGACGAAACACTTCCCTCTGATAATGCTAAGGTTGCCCATTTTTGTTCTATGTGTGGACCAAAGTTTTGTTCAATGAAAATTACGCAAGACGTGCGACAGTATGCCAAGGAAAATGGTTTGACTGATGAACGAGCAATCGAAGAAGGAATGGCGAAAAAATCCCAAGAATGGCGCTCTGCCTAAAGCGAAGTCTCGCTTGCTTTGGAGTAGGTTTGTGATCTTGGGTATTTGATTCGAGATAGGTTAAGCCAATTTTTCGATCAAGTCGGCAACTATTCTCTCAGCTGCCTTGCCATCCCAGAATTTGGGAATTTCGCCCTTATTTATCGTGCCTTCGGCAATTCGATCCAATTCAAAAATTAATTTTTCTTTGTCAGAGCCGACTAAAACATTGGTTCCTAACTCCAGGGTAACTGGTCGCTCGGTGTTTTCCCGCATTGTGATACAAGGGACTCTTAGAGCAGTTGTTTCTTCTTGAATTCCCCCACTGTCGGTTACAACAACCTTTGCATTCATAACTAACCAGAGAAAGTCCAAGTAGCCGAGAGGATCCACTAACTTAAGTGTGATTAACTTGGATATTTCATCCCACATGCCAAACTTCTGCAGAGATTTTTTTGTGCGTGGGTGTATCGGCAACACAGTTGGCAGCCGCTCTGCCATTGAAATCAAAGTTTCTACTAACTCGCTCAAAGCAATTTCAGTATCGACATTACTAGGTCTATGAAAAGTTGATACGATATACTGTTGTGGTGATAAGCCAATGGTGCTTAAAATATTTGAGTCCTCTGCCTTTTTAAGATTTTTAAGCAAAGTATCGATCATAACATTGCCGGCGAAGACTACCTGGCCTTCAACAGCCTCATTTTCGAGATTTTCAATTCCTGCTTTCTCTGTGACGTAGAGAAAATCGGAAATTTTATCAGTGGCAATCCTATTCAACTCCTCCGGCATAGAGTTGTCGAAACTGCGTAGCCCAGCCTCTACATGCGCCACCTTTACACCCTTTTGCTTTGCAACTTCCGCGCAAGCGATTGTCGAAGTAACATCCCCGACAACTAGAACAAGGTCTGGTTTGATGTCATCAACAACTGGAGCGAATCGCTCTTTGATACTCTCAATTTGCTCCTCTCTGCTACCACCACCAACTTCGAGATTGAGATCGGGGCGAGGAATACCTAAATCTTCAAAAAAAACCTTGGAAAGTTTTTCGTCGTAGTGTTGACCGGTGTGGACCAGTGTTTGCTCAATTTTTTGACTATTTTTCATAGCCTCAATCAAAGGGGCTATTTTCATGAAGTTAGGCCTGGCCCCAACAATATTGATGATTTTTATCGACATACTTTCTCTAACTGTAAAAACGTGGATACAACTTGTAATCCTTTACTACCAGGATTCTATTACTAGGACCTCGACTGTGTCGCTAGTGAAATCATGAACATTCTCGGCAAAATAATGATTAATACCTTACTTAAGTTATTCCTACCACTTTACTCTGAAAATGTTTGTCTGATTTTTTCTAATCTGACACCAGAAAAACTTGATAAATCTATCAAATTTAGGCATTAATACGACCCACTAGAAGGTATTAGATTCCTTCTATTTTCAATATGTCTACAACTTAACAAGGCGAAAACTCTTATGTTTGCTGTAATTAGAACTGGCGGAAAACAGTATAAAGTCGAAGAAGGTAAAGTAATTCTAGTTGAAAAGCTAGAGGGTGAATCTGGCGCCTCCGTGGACTTTAATGAAGTGCTACTTGTATCAGAGGGAGAGAACACTACAGTTGGTCAACCTACTGTCGAAGGAAGATCCGTTAAGGGCGAAATCTTAGAGCAAACTTTAGGTAAGAAACTAATTGCCTTCAAGAAAATTCGACGCCAAGGTAAGCAGCGAAAAGTTGGACATAGACAGAAGCAAACACGAGTAAAGATTACAAAGGTTGCTTAAATCAGCGTCCTTAAGAGTTTTTAGAAAAAAATAGATTGGTTTAGAAAAGGAAAGTTATGGCTCATAAGAAGGCAGGA
>CALKYB010000029.1 GCA_938003565.1 uncultured bacterium | reverse complement strand
AAGGAATCCTAAATCAAACAGAGTTTTTTACGGCAATGCGTTCGCTTTCCTATCATAAGCGCCAAGGGGTAATGGAGATTGAAATAGAAGGGCAGGAAGTAGAAGTGCTATTTCATGATGGACTTATTGTTGAGGTGAGAGATCGTAACAGACCTTTGGCAGTCTCTATTGTCGCTAAACTTAAAGTTGCGGGGCTACTTAGCGAGAACGTTGCTCGGGCTTATATTAAGAGCCCTGTTACCGTGGGAGATTTACTAGATGCACTTGTAGGAGGAGGTGTTGTTTCGGATGAAGCATTTAGAAAAGCTAAGCGTTCCTATGAAGTTGATAGGTTGATGAAAATTAGATCATTCAGTGGGGGAACTTTTAAGTTTCATCCAAAAGTAATTCGTCTGGCCCATGACTGTAGTTTAGATATTTCACCCGGACATCTTATGCTTGATATTGTTGAAATGAACATGGGTGAGGAAACATTTTCAGCAAAATTCGGAGGAATTAGTGACCTACAGACTTTCTTAGTAAAACAAGAAGGTACAGTTCCTGTTTTGGTAGGTGAAGAAGCATATCTACTTTCTGCAATAGGTGAGGAGGGAAGTTGTCTCAAGGCTATTTATAATGCGACTTTGTTAAGTGAGAGAGATTTAAGGCTCCTAGCTTCGGATTTGGTTGAAAGGGAGCTCCTAACTGTCGATGCCCCGCATTTGGCCCCTTTCCACGAAGCAGGTGAAGCCTCGGAGGATGGAAGCTTTCTTAGAACTGAAGAAACGGTAGACGATTATATATCTTCCGCTGCTGCGGAGTTGGTTGGTGGGTCATCAAAGGAGGAAATGGTGGTTTTTCTTGGTGATGACGGGGAGTTGATTGAAGCTACTGATGCCGAGGCAAGAATAGCTTTAGGTGATAAGTATCCAGAGCGTCTAGTTGGGGATGCAGCGAGCAGGGCCAAAAAAAATGAAGCTTGGCGAGAGTGGGCGGCTGAAGGCAAAGAGTCTCTTGCTGAAAGTCTTTCCGATCGGCCAAATGTTTCACTCTTTGGTCGCCTTCACAATGCTTTGATATATCTAAATTATCGGCTCTTACAACCAAATGTTTTTGAGGTTTTATCGGTTTTGGTTGTTCTTTGTTTTTTTAGTGTTTTAGCTTTGTTTGCCCCGAGTTTTCTGGATGTTTGGTTTAGCTCAGTTGAAGAATTTTCCGCATCTATTGGTAACTATTGATTTAAATGAAAGTTAACGAAGAAATTGGCAAGTACCGGATAATCTCCATCATAGGCATGGGTGCTTCGGGAAAGGTTTATAAAGCCGAGGATATGGAGATTGGTAGACTAGTGGCTATCAAAGTTCTAGATATCGCCTCGGATATAACATCTGCCATGTTGGGTAAGGGGCGAGAGGAGCTTGAGCGGTTTAAAGTTGAGGCGAAAGCGGCTGGCCGACTAAAGCACCCCAACATAGTAACAGTATACGATACAGGCCGGACTCGAATGGGCGAACCTTTTATCGCTATGGAGTTACTTGAGGGCTCGACTCTAGATAAGCTTATTGCTGACTCGGGTAAATTAGACCCAATAAAGACTCTACATTACCTCTCACAAATTTCCTCTTGTATAGATTATGCTCATTCGGAGGGAGTAGTTCATAAGGATATAAAGCCCGCCAATATTTCGATTGAAAAACACGACAAAGCTAGTCTATTGGATTTTGGTGTAGCTAGTTTAGGGGGAGATGGAGTGGGTACGATGGTTGGTACCCCAAGTTATATGTCTCCAGAGCAGTTGCGCGGGCAAAAATTAAGTTCGCGAGTAGATATATTTTCTTTGTCTATAGTAGCTTTCGAATGTTTGACAGGCAGTCGCCCATTCTTGGGGGTCGACTTTAGTAGTGTAGCATCAAGTATAATACAGAAGAATCCACTGTCTTTTGAGGAAGTTGAATCGGATTTACCAAAGAATTTGGAAGTTGCTCTACATAAAGGTTTGGCTAGAAATCCGGATGAACGATGGGCCTCCGCTTTTAAATTAATGAACTCGATGGCCACCTCTTTGGGGGTTGAGATTACAGAATCCGGGGTGAAAGAATTCTCGCCTCAAAAGGAGTGGAGTCCTTCAATGGTCCAAGTTCTCAGCTCTGAACAATCTGAACTGGAGGAAGCTCAAGATGGTGAAATAGTTGGGTCTACTGAAACTCTGGGACGCCTATATGAAAAAGCGACAATTGTAGATTCTAATGGTGATAATCCTAATTAATCTAGGGGTTCTCAATCTGGCAAATTCTCTTATCTTCTAAATAAAAGATTTTTAAAGATTGCTTTATGTGCCTTGCTTTTTTGTATCTTTTTTATTTTCTTAGGTAGTAAAAATGCTCTTAATCAAGAGGATAAACTAGTTTCGGTTGTGGGTGACAAAGACCCTGTTTCTGTAATTGACTTGCAGCATATAGAACCATCACCGATGGAAAACGTTTCTGCAGGTGAGTTGTTTCAGGATGCTTCGAATTTGAGTGGTCTGTCTGTGGAGGAGTTGGCTTGGGCGCTTGAGCGCAGCAAAGAAGAAGATGGAAGCCTTTGGAGTGTTTTAGGTGAAATTGAAAAAAGAGGCAGTTTTAAGTTGCTTCCTAATCTCCATGATAAGTATACTTCTGTCAAGGTTAAGGGGAAAATTGAAATTTTAAAGGTGATAAGTGGAACTGAATTTTTTGAGAAGCCTGAGTCGGCTAAGGTCATTATAGAAGCCCTTGGTGATAATGATTATCTGGTAAGGGGATTCGCTGCTAAACTCTCATCTAATTTTGAATCCGAAATGATAGCGAATGCTGTAGAGCAAAGACTTGAAGTGGAGGAGAATGAAGTTGTGAGAAATGTGCTTCAGAGGTCTTTTTCCGGCTGACTCCTGAGTGGACGGTCTGAGTGATTATTTTTTTATGAAAAAGGTAACAATGTTTAGAGTTTTGGTGAGAACAACTATTTTGGTAATAGTAACTTTGAGCTGCAGTTCTTGCTCCTACTTGCAGGGCAAGGCTTCTGACACAGAACGTACCTATTTTAGGCATGTTGTACGCTACCCTGGTGAAACGATGGGAGCAATTTCTCGTTGGTATACTGGTGAAACTCGGAATTGGAAAATTATTGCACAGCTAAATAAGTCTGTTAGTCCGAAAAGAATCTCCATTGGTGATGAAATACTCATTCCAGATGAGTTAGTAATTACGGGTGATCCACTGCCTCGTAAGTCACTTAAGCGTCGTAGGACTAGAAGGATTAAAAAGCGTCCAGCGAAAGTTTCAAATTCTTCACCTAAGACTGAGTCGGTCCAAAATTTGAAACCATCGCTAAAGCCAAGCAAGGCTTCAGTGGATGAAGCAATGCCCACTCCGATTCAACAGCCTGGGTTCGCTGATGATAAATCGGAAATCTCTGCAGAACGTGAGCAGCTTCTTGATGAACTGCTAAGATAAGTTCTAATAGAAGTTTAGAAAATTTACCCACTAAATCTAATAATTTGAGTTAGAAGTTATCCACATTTTGTGGTGCAAGCCCCGAACTTTGCATTCTCCGCCCCAGCTCTGTGGGTAAGTGCAATATTAAAAAAAATATTTGTTGCCAAAGCAGCTATTCTATAGTTAATCGAGACTAAGGCCTTAAGTTTAGACAACTTAAAGTTAGCTATTCTGCTTGCCAGAGTCGTTCGGCCGAAGCTTTTATTTTTTTGCTAATACCACCTTAATTCTCATAAAGGATTGTCGCAAATGTCTCTTCTTAAAAAGAATAATTTTCAAATTTTTGGTTGCCTGCCTTTTCTATTGGCTTTGTTTTTGGCGCCGGAATTGAAAGCTGACATCACCGGAATAGTCTACAACGACTTTGATGGAGATGGTTTTTATTCTTCTGCCAACATTGAGACCGGTATACCTGGCATTATTGTTACTGCTTACGATGCCGCTGGGACAGTCGTCGACTCAGATATTACGTATGGATTTAACTGTACTGGGGCTGGAGTTCCGGACGCGAGTTGTTTGGCGGCGTTTACCCCAGAGATGGGATCTTATGTATTAACAGGGTTGGGCACGGATCCTTATCGAATCGAGTATACACTTCCTAGTGGAGGAGCTCTAGACTATCTTAAAGCAGGTGCTGGAACTAATAGTACAGTTGAGTTTGCTAGTGATGGGGATTTGGTTGATGTTGGGTTTATGGCTGTCGGCCAATTTTGTCAGGCCGACCCAGATGCAATGCTCTCTTGTTTTGGTCGTAATCAGGCAGCGTTGAGTACAACCGAATCGGCTGTTTTATTCAATTACACAGCTAGTGGAGTGGACCCAACAGCGAAGACTGCTATCGCAATGGTTGATGAAGGAACCTACCAAATGGGAAGTATTTGGGGAGCTGCGTACAATCCAAATACTAACAAAGCTTATTTCTCTGCTGCCTTGAGAGCTTATAGTGAAGTTGGAAGTGCCCCTAATGGGCTAGGAGCAATCCATGAGGTCGATTTGGCTGGAGTTTTACCAAATTCTAGCGTGTGGACCACAATTACCCCGGTTGGCAGTGTGTCGCAGACCTTAACAACAGCTTTTGCGGGGCACAAAGATCCTGATGGCTTTCAATTCGCTGGTAAGATTGGAATTGGTGATATCGATTTATCAGATGATTATACCAAGCTTTATGTGATGCAGTTGGATAACAATGGAGTGCTTCATGAAGTCGACGTGACTACTACTGCCGTTCTTAATTCTTATGTTGTTAACGATCCTGGATGTGATGATCCAACCGATGTGCGGCCTTGGGCGGTTAGCACACACTATGGAAAGGTTTATATTGGTGTTACTTGCTCTGAAGAAGCGGCAGGCGGAACAGATGCTGATCTTCGAGCCTACGTCATGGAGTTGACACCGGGAGCTGGTCCTGGCGGAGGTGATTTTACTAGCGTGCTAACAATACCGTTAGGATATTCCAGGGATTCTGCCGGGTCTGCATGTCCTGGGCAAACGGGTTGGTATCGTTGGACTTCTGATTTAGCTACTTTTGCCGACGCGAGTCATTTTTGTTTCACGTCTACAACTTCACCGTTTAATGTGATTCAAGCTTATCCGACTCCTCTGCTTTCTGATATAGAATTTGACGACGACGGCTCGTTGATTCTAGGTTTTCTAGATAGATTCTCAATACAGAGTCCACATTTTGATGAAAATCCGCTGGCAGGATCCGGAACTCAATACTACGAAAACTATGCTGGGGGTGATATCCTCAGAGCTTGTAATATAGGTTCGAGTTGGGTTCTAGAGGGTGATCCGGTCAACTGTCCTTTCAACAATGACGGGGTTTCGGCGGTAAATGAATTTTATAATGCGGACAACCATCTTTTTGGCACTGGTTTTTCTCATTCAGAGCTTGCTTTGGGAGGTTTAGCTTTCCTTCATGGAACAGCTGAAGTTTTGGCGACTGTTTATGACCCAATAGATGACCCAGGGTCGACTGGCACATTCTTTGGTTCAAGCGGTGTGCGATGGATGGATAGTTTTGTTGGTGCTCAAAACAACGCTTATGAAGTAGTGCCGCAAGCGACTAGTCCTTTCGCTAAGGGAATTACCTTAGGTGATATAGAACTTCTTTGTGCACAGCCGCCAATTGAGATTGGTAACTATATTTGGCAAGATGATGACGGTGATGGGATCCAGGATCCAGGGGAGCCAGCTTTGTCGGGTGTTTCAGTTGAGCTACTTGTTGATAGCGATGCTGACAATGTTCCGGATTTAGTCATTGCCACTGCTGTTACCGATGCTTTTGGCCATTACTTGTTTTCTAGTGACCCGAATCGGGGGGCAGAAACTACAGCTTCTGCAATTTATGACCTTGGAAATTACGGTGGTGATGGGCTGCCGAACACCGCAGACGATACACCCGGTTTAAAGCCTGGTTTTGATGCGAATGCGGATGGCGATGTTCTAGATGCAAATGATATTGCAAACTTCTATACCATTAGAACCGCGAGTACTAGTGGAACTCTAGATTTAACAGTCAGTAATGCTGAAGGTAACAGCACTAATGAAGCTTTAGCGGATATTAGGGACTCTGATGGTATAGTTGTTGGAACAAATGCTGAGGTTACGTTTACTACCGGAGGCGCGGGCAACAATAACCAAAGTTTTGATTTCGGTTTTGCCCCTGCTACCGGTTCGATTGGAGATAGAGTTTGGCTTGATCTGAATTCAAATGGAGTAATAGATGGCACAGAGACTGGAATACCTTCTGTAACTGTTGATATTCTTTACCTAGGTGCTGATGGAGTTGTTGGGGGAGGAGATGATCAGGCATTTAGTGATGTTACGGATGCTACAGGAAACTACCTCGTAACAGGATTGCCTCTCGGTGATTATACAATTACGGTTGATGCTACGACCTTGCCTGCGGGTTATGTTCAAACGTTTGATAGTAATGGGAGTGGTGATAACGCATCCGTTACAACACTCACTTCTAGTGCCCTAGTCGATTTGGACCAAGATTTTGGTTATACCACCACAGGCTCTATTGGTGACCGGGTTTGGTTGGATGCAAATTCGGACGGGCTTGATGCCAGTGAAACAGGTATCTCAGGTGTGACGGTTGATATTACCTATCTAGGTCCAGACGGAGTGTTAGGTGGAGGTGATGATCAGTTATTTAGTGATATAACTGACGCTACTGGTGGCTCTCTAGTTTCAGGTCTACCAGATGGAGAT
>CALKYB010000028.1 GCA_938003565.1 uncultured bacterium | reverse complement strand
ATAATACAGACCCATCGGAGTCAAGTGGCTCTCAATAAACACTTTCATTGCATAGTCTTCTGGTTTTGAAAGATCCTTAATGCTATCTGTTTTTCCCGGAAAAGTTTTTCGCAAATACTTAATAATCAAAGTCGAGTCAGGAACAACCTCTCTTCCATGCTTAATAAATGGAAGCTTGCCGTAAGGAGCTGCGCTCGGGTTGTCTATAGTTTCTAGTTGGTAGTCAATATCAGCCAGGCGAAGAAACGTTTCTACCTTCATACAAAAGGGGCTGGCATTGGGTATACCGAAACTAGGGGCGAACTGATGAAGTATTACTTTATCCATGTCCAAGACTTAACATATAATCTAAATTTTTTGGAGGCTTTCACAAAAATACCATCCTAGTATAAATTTCGGCATAGACGAACTTTCAATCAGATGGGTATACGCAGAGCATCAGCACTGCCATCAGACAGATATAATGCGCCTCCAGTTTGCTACAAGTCCGCAGGACTTGGCTAGAAAATCATATTATCCTGAGAAACCAGCGTTTTCGCGAAGCTTCGCTTCACAGTATTCTTTGGCAGGGTATATGTGTTGGCTACCTCGCTCACGCTCGGATATACTGATACTATAGGCCTCATTCCTTTCCGAGCTCTACCTGAACAACTCCACCTTATTTAACCCAATAACCAGGGCTCCGAAAATAGTTATCCACATACCAAACATCCCTATAGCCTTAAGAGCGTTTAGAGCCGGATACCCACAATCCTCCCTTGATCTTGGCAGCCATTACTACTAGGTGAACACCCTAGCCAAAATCTAGGCTGGTCAAATGTATCTGACCTATCAATTAAGTTAACTCTTGGAGTTTTGTAATTAATATGAAGTTTTTAAACGTCTTGCTCGCCTTATCTTTTTTTATTGTCGCAAGTCCCGATCTCGCCGCCCAGTCATCCTCTAACAATTCTGGATATCGCAAACCAATTTCGAGAATCTATTCCAAAGAAATTCAAAATAAGATCTATACCTATCGCTCAGTTTATGTCTGGGATGGGATTAACTACAAACACAGTGGAAAGAAGCTGCTCCGTGTTGAAGATGTAAGCGAAAACAGCAATCCAATAGTTACCACTACAACCACGACTACCACGACTACAACCCGAGCCCCAACTACTACTTCTCCGCCAAGAGGCTTTATAGAACCTTCCTCGGTTGGATGTGACTCCGACCCTGAAGAATTGAAAGAGGCCTTTCTATTGTTAATCAACGAAGCTAGAAGTCAAAACCGAGACTGTGGCTCTACATATATGCAAGCCACTCCACCACTTCAATGGAATGATCTCTTGGCTCAAGCTGCAATGACTCATTCGCTAGACATGGTGCGAAATGACTTTTTCTCACATAGCGGCTCCGATGGCACTACTTCTGGCATGAGGGCTACTGAAGCAGGCTACATCTGGAATTATATTGGTGAGAATATTGCCGGTGGGCAGAGGAATGCCCAAATAGCCCATGATGCTCTCATGAATTCTTCAGGTCATTGTCTTAATATTATGAGAAGTAACTTTAGTGAGTTTGGCGCTGCTTGCATTAGCGATTCAAACACTAGCTACTTTAGGTATTGGACAATTGTATTTGGCCGCCCTTTTTAGAAAGGCTACTTTCTTAAAACTTACCAGAGTCCGTAATCAAAATACTCATCTCACTCAGTCGTTTACTAAATACTGAGAGAATAGCTCCTGTCCTGAACATAACACCCGGCAGGTATCCCCAGCTGTTGGACTTTCGGGAACATTCTTAGCATGCTCGTTGGAGAGGGCAATAAACCCATCCTCCTCTACACATCCACTTAGTATCAACTCTCCCCCGACAAACACTTCAACCTCGCTTCCTAGAGTTAGTCGACTGTCCCTCAATCTAAACTTAACTTGATACTCGTAATCATCATTGGTCTTGGCAGTTCTAATCTTTCTTAAATCAAGCTCTCCGCACTCCTTTTCGTTTACAATAAACTCAGCCTCTAAATCCCAGAGCTTCTCTATCCTTCGTCCGAACAAAATGGCAAATACAAATAGACCAAATATTCCTAAGAAGAAGTACTTCACAATTGAAACTATAATTTCCATGGGGATTTTCTAAGTTTTATTAACGAGCAGTGTGAGTATTAAGACCCTTTTACCAGTGCTGACCTACTACCTTCTCTGGACGCTTATAAAAGAACCCAGTTGTCCCACAACCTTGGTAGTACTGTTCACCAACTTCCGCCTGAATTTTGGCTGAATACACGTAGAACGAAGTATTCTGAGGGTATGTGCAAGGAAAAACTTCGGCGAAGAGATAAGTTTCAGGTCCGACCCCAGCATTAGGAATCAGGATGTTCGCATCCTCAAGAACCCAAACCACACCATTGGTATTACCTTTTTGAGCTCTTATCCCAGCGGTATTTCCATCCGCGAAATAAACTTCAATATCGACCAGAGCGTTACGAATGGTGGTTATACCTGCAGCAGCATAAGATTTCTGTCGATACTCATTAAACTGAGGAATAGCGATAGCCGCTAGAATTCCCACTATCGCAACAACTACAAGAAGCTCTATCAGCGTAAAGCCCGCTTCTAATTCTCTACTACCTTCTTTCCCTTCTTTCATTCAATCCACCAAAAAACCCATTTACATTTACTGCTCTCCATAAGAATAACGGCACAACTAACCAGATTCTTTAGGGGTTTTTGAAACTTCGAGAAACTTTCCAAACAAAAACAGCTAGAAATAGGCTAATTTCAACATACAGGTCTCGGAACCGTTCACCTGGGTTGGGGACAAAACAGCCAAACTTAAAAATTTAGTTTGGTTAAATCGAGTAGTGAAACAAATTTACGATAAACAATCTAAACTAAAAAGCCACAGCCTCTAGAGAACTCGTGCCTCATTCATTCTTACAATTAGTAATTGTGCTTTGCCTCATTATCCCATCCGGAAGCTTATCGATAAATTCCTGAACCATGAGGGCAGTCTCTGAGTCCAGGACGTCCCTAAGTTTCTCTAGATGATTTACATATTTCGCCAACAAAGAAGCTACCCTTTGGTCGAACTGCACAAATCCATTCTTCTTTGTGGCACATTCCTTGCCTAACTGTGGATTGGCACGAAGGGTTGCTTGCTGAAACATGCAAGAAATCAAGTTTGGAAAG
>CALKYB010000027.1 GCA_938003565.1 uncultured bacterium | reverse complement strand
TTGTCAGAACGATTTTGAAACAAAAGGATTGGAATGGGTGAGAAGGAAGAAAGTCGTAAGTCGAAGGACCACCCAAAACGTGGATCTGGAAGAGAAGTTCTCAGGCTAAAATCTGGGAATTTGCTGCTAATCGACCAGTTTATGTTGGCAAATCAACAGTTTGTAAGTGCCTTAGAATCGAAAAGTGATTTTTTAGAGAATCTAAGGAATGCATCTATTTCTTGGGGAGGCGCCTTGGTTAAGCTACCACCGGGGAAGTATGGGGTTGAACGTGATCCCGTGGACTCAGTAATTTTAGTTAGATCCCAAAGTGAAGGTGGCGACGATTCTGGGGTTGAAACAGGTGGTGCAGTGGATAAGCCAGAATTGTGTAGAGCGGACTACAACGTTTCTGGGCGTGTTTTTGTTGATACTCGTTGTTTGGTTCTTATTGATGCTCAGGCTCTTGAGAGCAAGGAGCAATTAAGCGAATACCGGCAGAAGCGCTCGGAGGAAGGCGAGAAGGCAGCGCGAGATTATTTGCGATCATTGGGAGCTGCTGTTCGTTATGGATTCAATCGTTTTGGTGATGAGCTAGGTGTTTTTCTGCGTAACGATAGCTCTGCCGTAGCGCTTTGGCCTGACATAGTGGAAAATCTTCCGTCAAACTAACCGATATATTGAACCTAAGGGATCTGAGCCTTGAAAATTGCAATTGCCGGTGCTGGAAAGATAGGTAGCTACCTCGTAGAAAGACTAGTGGCTGAAGGTCATGATGTTACTGTAATTGATCAAGACGAAAAGATACTTGAGGAAATTTCTTGGAACTTGGATGTCCAAACTGTCGTTGGTAAAGCCAGTTCTTTAGATGTTTTAAGAAAAGCTGGAATTGCGAGTGCTGAAATTGTTGTTGCTGTAACGAACTCTGATGAAACTAATCTAATAGTATGTTTACTTGCTGATAGTCTAAACTTAGAAATACGAAAGATAGCTCGGGTACGCGATTTGTTGGTGGGACAGGGATCTTTGTCTCCTCGCATAGCACAAGTTTTCGATGAGTTTATTAATCCTGACAGGGAAGCGGCTAATTATCTTTGCAAAGTTTTAGATATACCGGGTGCATGCGATGTCATTGACTTTGCTGATGGTAAAGTGGATGTGATTGGTGTGACTTTGGGAAAAAAATCACAGGTCGTGGGACGTTCCCTTAGAGAGTTCCGTGTCAATGATGATGAGAGTGATGAACCCAGTGAGGTTGATATCACTGGTTCGATACTTGTTGTCGCGATAGCTAGAGAGGGTGAGCTGATTATTCCGAGTGGAAGTGACATACTTCAAGTTCGTGACACTGTTTATGTAGCCTCTAAGCCAGACCAAATTGAAAAAATATTTAGGATTGAAGGCAGTGTCAGGCCAACTATTAAGACCGTAATGATTGCGGGAGGTAATGGCTTAGGAAGGATACTGGCCCAGAGTTTATCTGAGAGAGATATCAAGGTTAAGCTTATCGAGGAGGATCCAGAGGTTTGCGATCGACTTGCTCATGAATTGGAGAATGTTTTAGTTCTAAAGGGTAGCTTGGTTGACCAGACCCTGCTGCGAGAGGAAGGGGTGGAGGATGTCGATGTTTTCATCGGGGTTACCGGGGATGATGAGGATAACATACTTTCTGCTTTACTTGCTAAAAGGCTAGGGGCGAAACAAACAGCAGTGGCTGTTAATTCATACAGTTACCTAAACTTAGTTACGACTATTGGGATTGATATAGTTGTCAGCCCAATGATAGCCGGGGCTAGTTCAATTCTTAAATTTGTTAGGCCTGGAGCTGTTTCCGGCGTTTTTTCTACTCGTGACAATAAGGCAGAAGTTTTTCAGGTAGTTGTGTCTGACAATTCTAAAGTTTTGGGTAAAGCGCTTAAGGATAAGCCTTTTCCTGCTGGAGTTATTGTTGCCGCTGTGATTCGCGACGATGATGTTACTATTCCCGATGGTGAGACAGTTATCCGAGCAGATGATCAATTAATACTATTCGCCGATCCAGGGGTAATGTCTAAACTTGAGAAACTAATAAAAACAAGAACTTCCATACTCTAGGATAAGCCGATGTCACAGACTTTTTATATCGTGGATGGCTCTGGGTATATCTTTAGAGCTTATTATGCTGTGCAGCCTTTGAGTAATTCGGAGGGATTGCCCACCAATGCACTGTTTGGTTTTTCTAGAATGCTGGTGAAGCTTTTGAAGGAGTCGGTGGCTCGGCATATTGCCGTTACCTTTGATCGACCGGAGCCTACCTTTAGGCACCAGCTATACTCCGAATACAAAGCCAATCGTGGTGAGTGTCCTGAGGATTTGGTTTTGCAAATGCCTTATTTTAGGAAAATTGTTGAAGCTCTTGGTATTCGTTCACTTGAGACACCAGGCTTTGAAGCTGATGATATAATAGCGACTCTCGTAGATCGTTATAAGACAAAATTTGAAAAAATTGTGGTTGTTAGCGGAGATAAGGATCTCACGCAACTCGTGGACGGAGTTGTGACAGTTTGGGATGCGATGAGGGATATTCATTACACCACTGCTGAGGTCGAAAAGAAATTTGGAGTTAAGCCGGACCAGATCCTTGAGTATTTAGCTCTTCGGGGGGATAGCTCTGATAATATCCCTGGCGTTAAAGGGGTCGGGGAGAAAACCGCTGTCAGGTT
>CALKYB010000026.1 GCA_938003565.1 uncultured bacterium | reverse complement strand
CTTTTGAAATTAAACTTTGAACGCAAGAAACTACGGAAGCCACTACGACAAGAGAGTCCTTCTCCTCAATTGCAGATAGAGTTTCAATACGGGCAGAACTAGTTTCAGCTGAAGGCGAAACTGGCTCAAAAGGAAGAAGATCCCATTCAGGAAAGTGGTAAACTGCGTTAGAGCAGTCCTTGGCATTGGAGGATCTTAAATAAAATTTCAAATCTCTAACCAAGGACTCTGCAATCCTGGTATTTGGTACAATGACTAAAAGTTTGCCAAAAAACCTACTAGCTTCAATTGACCCACCACCCTCAATCTGCACAGCACGACCCAACCGGGCGCTCGCCAGAGTCGAAGCAAAAGCAGAGATAGAGCTAGCTTGATATTTTTTCATATGAACGATGAGTTACCTAAGAATCCTAAGTGCTACTCCGAAAACCCTTCGGACTGTACGGACTAACTAAAAAAAATCAGTATCACATCGAAGTAACCTCTCCAACTAGTCATCCAAAAGGTTAGTGACTTAAATAAAATTGAACCATTTTAAAGCTCCATCCCTGCTCAGACTAAATGCCACCGCTAAATAGTTGGCCTAGAGTCGAGGTTAATAAAACGGCAGTCCTCTGAAGAAGAGGTTCTAGCTAATACGGTGGATTATAAAAGTGCACCCCTGTTTACCCAGACATCCGAAATCATCCAAATCTCAGAGAAACGAGGCCAAGACTAACCTACATTAAGATCTGGAATATCAGATAGTTAGCGACTAGAGCCAACTTGACTAGAAGAGTATTCAAGGTTTCCCCCACATCTATCGACAACACTCATAGGAGAAGTTCCGAGAATATTGGGTGAAGGAAAGGAAAAATCTACGAAAATTAGACTATCTTACTCACACACTTAGTTTTTAATGGAAGTTAAACACAGCAAATTTTAAAATATGGATATTTCAAAACTACTAGAATTCTGCGTTGAGCAAGGAGGTTCTGACCTTCATATTTCATCTGGTCAACCACCTATCGTACGTGTTGACGGCTCAATGAAGCGAACAAAAGTTCCAGCACTAACCCCTGAACAAACTAGGGATGGAATTTACGATATAATGAATGACACTCAACGTGCTCTATTTGAAGAGAAAAACGATATCGACTTTTCTATTGAACTAGGCAGTATCGCTAGATTCCGTGTGAATATATTTATGCAGAACCGAGGTATTGGTGCGGTTTTCAGAGTAATTCCAACTGAGATTAAAACGATGGAGGAGCTATCACTGCCACCTCAACTGGGAGAAATCATAAAAAAGGAGAAAGGTATTATCTTAGTTACTGGACCTACTGGTTCGGGTAAGTCAACTACGCTAGCTGCAATGATTAACGAAATCAATGAGCGTTCTGATGGTCATATCTTAACAATTGAAGACCCGATCGAGTTTGTACACCAATCAAAGAAATGTCTAATAAACCAAAGAGAAGTTGGACCACACACAATGAGCTTTAACAATGCTCTAAAGGCTGCTCTTCGAGAGGACCCAGATATTATTTTAGTAGGTGAGCTTAGAGACCTAGAAACTATTCAACTAGCACTAACAGCTGCTGAAACCGGTCACTTGGTTTTTGCCACCCTGCATACCTCCAGTGCTCCAAAAACTATGGACCGGATTATCGATGTATTCCCCGCTAATCAACAAGGTCAGGTTCGAGCGATGCTTGCCGAATCGCTGCAAGCCATTATCACTCAAACTCTTTGCAAAAAGATTGGCGGAGGAAGAGCCGCTGCACTTGAGATTTTGATTGGAAATACAGCCGTAAAAAACTTGATTCGGGAAGGTAAAATTCACCAAATTCCAAGTATGATGCAAACGAACCAACATCTGGGAATGTGCACGATGGAAATGGCTCTAATTGATCTATTCAATCAAGGCAAAATTACCAGAGAAGTTGCGATTGATAAATCTGGAAATCCAAAGATGTTCGATGTAGTTGAGAAAGTATAGTGGGGATGATTCGACATAACTACCGAAATACACGAAAAACAATTAGCTGAGGCGAGAAGTAAAGAATAAAATAGGAAGAACAAATGTTAGACATCACCAAGTTACTCACCGTCATGAATGAACATGATGCATCAGATATGTATATTACTGTTGATAGTCCTCCTGCCTATCGAGTAAACGGCGTTGTTCGGCCGGCTGGTAACAGGTGCCTCACTCCTGAGGAGACCTATGATCTATGTAAGAGTGTGATGAACGACAAGCAGCAACAAGAGTTCGACACGACCAACGAAATGAATTTAGCACTATATTACCCTTCTCTAGGACGATATCGAGTAAACATTTTTCGTCAGCGTGGTTGTATTGGAATGGTTGTTAGACAAATCAAAGCTAAGATCGCTTCTCTCGATGACCTAAGTCTTCCTCCTCAACTAAAAGATGTATCTATGAGTAAAAGGGGGTTAATTCTATTTGTGGGAGCTACAGGCTCAGGTAAGTCGACCTCCTTGGCAGCAATGATCGACTACAGAAATACAAATCAAGCTGGACATATCATAACTATCGAAGACCCAGTTGAATTTGTTCATGAACACAAAAAGTCCATTGTTACTCAGCGCGAAGTCGGGATGGATACAGCTTCATTTGATCAAGCTCTTAAAAACACCTTACGTCAAGCCCCAGATGTAATTCTAATTGGTGAGATTAGAGATTTAGAGACAATGGAAGCTGCAATTACCTTTGCCGAGACTGGCCACCTTTGCTACGCCACACTTCACTCTAACAATGCAAACCAGGCGATGGAAAGAATAATGAACTTCTTCCCCCCTGAGCGACATAAACAGATCTATATGCAGCTAAGTCTAAACCTTCGAGGAATTGTTTCTCAAAGGCTCATTAGAACACTCGATGGTTCTCGGGTAGCGGCAGTTGAGATTCTCTTAGGTAGCCCTCGAGTACAGGACCTCATACATAAAGCGGAAATCTCTGAGCTTAAAGAAGCGATGGTAAAGGGAGAAGCGATTGGAATGCAAACTTTCGATATGCACCTTCTTAAACTTTATCAGTCTGGAAAAATTTCTCTAGACGAAGCTCTGAGAAATGCTGACAGCACGAACAATTTAAGGTTGAAAATCAAACTCAGTGACTCTGAGGACAACCAAGAATCAGCTATGAAAACCACAAGCTCATTCGCCGCGGAAGAAGAAACCGGAAGTGAGAAAGCTGAGAGTAGAAGAGAGTTCAATCTAACATTAGAGAACTAAGCCAGGACAAATCTGACTTTCACAACACAAGTGGACAGCCACTAAGAAAAAAGCTAGTATTTCTGCTACCCTCCTCTCCCTACGGAGAGAGTTATTGCGGACTTCAACTGAATTTTAGGTATGGGAGCCAAACCTTGAAATCTATTCTAGACAAATTGGGCAAAACCATTAAGAGCTCAAGTCCTGGCCTATTTTCAAAAGATGAGAAAACCTTACTGGACGAGCTTGGAGCTGGTCGAAAAGTTACGCAAGAACAAGCAATTGCTGTTTTAGTTTCTGAGATTGCTCTTTGCGACTTAGAGTTTGACAAACGAGAATACGAATTTTTGTTTGAATATTTCAAAAGCAAGTTTGGTCTCAAAGACGGCGAAATCCGTAATTTAATTCAGCAAGGAACGTTGCTGATGGCAAATATGCAAACTACTGAGCTTTTCGCTCAACACCTTGTAAACACGATGTCTAGTGAGGAGAGAGAGGAGCTCTTAGTAATGGTTAAAGGTTTAATCCACTCAGACGAGATTGAGCATGGATTTGAGCTATACTTGTTTGACCGACTTGAACGTCTACTTGGATTTGAACCCGACGGTCAAAAGTAAAAACTTAGCGATATATACTGAAACCACTATAAATTTCGTTTAATAGAAGAGCCAATTTTTGAAATCCAAGTCACTATTTAGAAGCCTTACAGATGTCGTTGCAGCCTTGCGAGATCCAGACACGGGTTGCCCTTGGGACATAGAGCAAACTCACTCAAGTATTAGAAAATACTTTATAGAAGAAACCTACGAGGCTATCGAAGCGATTGACCAGAAGGATGACACTGAGCTTTGTGCTGAGCTTGGTGACGTACTGCTCCAGGTCATGCTTCATTCGCAAATTGCAAAAGATAGAGGAGCCTTTGACATAGACGATGTGGTTAAGGGAATCACTGATAAGATGATTCGTAGACACCCTCATGTTTTTGGAGATTCCAAAGTTGATGGCTCGGATGAGGTTTTAAAGAATTGGGCTGAAATAAAAAAGCAAGAAAAATTAGACCAAGGTAAAGAGAATACTAGCGGAGCAGCAATTCTACACGATATTCCCAAATCTCTTCCTGCCCTAAATCAGGCGGGAAGAATTGGAGAAAAATCCGCAAAGCTTGGATTCGACTGGCCAGACATAGAGTCCGTTTGGAAAAAAGTGGAGGAAGAAAGAGAAGAGCTTCTTGAGGTATTGGGTAGTTCTGAATTCAAAGCCAATGCAGTAAATAAAACTCAACTCGAACACGAATTAGGGGACTATCTGTTCTCCCTCTCTCAGTTAGCCCGCTGGCTAAACATAAGTCCCGAAGATTCACTACGAGCTTGCTGTAAGAGATTCATAGAGAGATTTGAGACAATGGAGAAGGTTCTCGAGCTTGGAGAAGAGAACTCTTTAGAAGACTTTAGCATTGAGAAACTAGAGGGCGCTTGGCAGCAAGCCAAGCGGATTTTAGCTGAAAGTAATAGCTAGTTTTTGAGAAGCCGCGATCTTATCTAGTTTCTATATTAACTCCTCGCAGCAATTGAGCTAAACCCCTCTCTTCCACCCAAAGTCATCGAGTGGTTTAGCTCAATTGCTTCTAGATACTTTATGGCTTGAAGGGGCTTACCCTCAGCCTTAAACATCAATAAAATCTTCCCCAAACCCTATTATTGATTAATATGGTATCTTTTAGCTAATTATAGGTTAGAATTTTGACCAAGTTTTGGGTTTAAGATATAGAAAGGCTCGAAATTCTTGAGGGAAACAAATACTCTCTCACTTTAATGGGCACATAGTGACTAAACTTTAGTGCCTAGTTTTTATACCAAGATTTACAATATATTTCATGCAAGGAGTTGCGAAGAGATAATGGCCAATCATAAATCAGCCTTAAAAAGAATTAGACAAAACGTCAAACGTCGTGCTCGCAACCGTTTTGCCCGCGCGACAATAAGAACAGCGGTTAAAAACACTCTGGCTCAGATTGAAGCCGGTAACGCTGAAGAGGCCAAAAAAGGTGCAGCTGAAGCCAACAAACTTTTTGATAAAGCAGTTCTTCACGGTGTTCTCCATAAGAACAATGCCAACCGCCGAATCAGTCGCCTCAACAAAAAAGTTGCTGCAGTTTCTAAGTAAAGACTTCTCGGATAAAACTAGCGCACTATAGCGTAACAGTACTGATCTCTCGGACCTGAGCTTAGGTTGGGAGACTCACCCCACTTTTGCAGAAGACCTTCTCGGCTCATCCCAACTTTCTCTAGTAAGCGAACCGACGCTAGATTTTCTGTATCACAGTAGGCCCAGACACGGTGAATTGCATTATCTTCAAAAGCCACTTCAATCATCCTCTCAACGAGCTCAGTTCCAAGCCCTTTGGCCCAATAGTTTGGTGACAATACATAACCAATTTCATAACCTGTTCGCTGAGGTCTAAAGGCGATACAGCCGACTATAGAGGCGGTTTCCCTGAGAGTTACCACCCAGGTAAAGCTATCTTGCATCTCCCAGCCCAAAAAGACCCGCTCAATAAACTCTTTAACCTCATCCTCAGAGTTCTTCTTAGGCCAAGAAAGATACTTAACTGCCTCAGACACTCCAGCATAGGCCGACAAAATACTCGAAGAATCTGAGAGAGTGGGAATTCGAATCAAAAGCCGCTCACTAAGAATTTCCCTAGGAGGTGAAGTTTTTGTTATTTCGGATTTCAAATGATTACTAGATCTCTAAAGTGGGGAGGCATTTTTCTTGCAATCTACTAGTGCCTATTCTGCCCAGTAAACTTCAATTAACCAAACAAGGCAGTAAAAGCGATGTAACAAATTATGCAAAGCATAGCTAGTAAAACACCCGCTTTCAGGTAAAACATAATTTCCGGCATACTCTCGAGCATCCCAGCTGCTTCGAGAACATAAGACTCAAACAGTCCTTTTATTTCATTAAATTCCATTGGGTTCACTCAATCTTGATAACGGCTCACGCCTATCTAGACGCTCAGTTATGTTATGCCAAAACTAGGCGAAATAATAGCCTTTGTAAGTGTCTAGAAAAACTTAGAAATTTAAATATACTGGCAGTGCTAGCGCACTGTTATACCCCGGGGTGAAGATTATTTGTAAATGCCGAAGTTTATACTAGGAGGGGTATATAGTGTTTATCAAAAACGATTTCGCTCTTAGAAATCCTCATGATGTTCCCACCTTCAACTCTCGTTAAAAATACTAAAAGGTTCTTTCGTTAGCATTGGCCTAACTTCCCCAGCTAAAAATATCGATCCACATAAAACTATCAAATCAATTTCACTTACTGCCTTCTCAATTTCAGAAAGCTCTACAGTCGAAGCTTCCGAACCAACAAACTCTCTAAGCTCCTCTGGATCAACTGCCTGAAAATGACTAGAGCGAGTAAAAACAAAGGGATAGTCTGGAAATTCAGAAGAAAGAATCTCCAACATTTTTTTCCAGTCTTTTCTCTCCAAGGCAGACATCACAAACGCAATACTAGAATCTTCCTTTTTATTTTTCGCTACATACTCCCTCAAAGAAGAAACTAAAACTCCTACACCGTCTGGGTTATGAGCTACGTCTAGGATGAAAGTTTGACTATCACGCTCAATAACCTCAAAACGTGCAGGCCAAACTGCTTTCTCCAAACCAAACTCTATGAATTCAAAGAATCCCAATTCAAAAGCAACCTTGGCAGCCAAAAGCATATTATTTCTTTTAGCTTGTGAGTAAGAATTCTTCTCAAAAAACTGCTTTGGCAGGACACTGTCTTGCTCTGCTAAAACAACTTCTGATTCACTGAAATAAAAATCATCCCCTTGGACAAAAACCTCGCAACTATACTTCTTAGCAGCGGCAAGCACTTCCCAATTAGCCACCTTGGGCATTTCACCAACAAATACTTTAGCACCTGGTTTAACTATCCCAGCCTTCTCCCGGGCAATCTCCCCTAAAGTGTTTCCTAAAATATGGGTATGGTCGTAACCAATATTGGTAATAACCACTGCCTCGGGGGCCTTAACCAAATTAGTTGCGTCAAGCCTTCCACCCAAACCAGTCTCTAGCACCAACCATGAAACCTCCTGCTCTGCAGCTATTAGAAAGACGCATGCTAGTGTTCCTTCGAAGAATGAAGGTGCAATACCTAACTTATCAGCCGCTCGCTCCACTACCTCAGAGGCTTCAATTAACCTACGTTTGTTAACTGGCCGGCCGGCAATTATCATTCTCTCGCAAACATCTGTTAAATGCGGAGAGCAGTGCATCGCTACTTTTTGCTCGCCCGCGGCTTGCAAAATTGCTGCGATGTAGCAGCACACCGAGCCTTTTCCATTCGTTCCAGCAACATGAATAGTTTTTATTTTATCCTGAGGATTGCCAAGCTCAGCCAGAAGTGCACGAGGAACTTCCAACTTATATTCAGCTTTACCATTCCAAGCCTTCAGCCTATCGAAGTAAGGTATACCGGTGTTGAATTGAGGGTGTTTTACGTTCATTTTTGCCTCAGCATTTCTAGCGCACCAACTCAAACAATAGAAAATATCTCCATACCAAATGCAGCTAAGTAAACAGGTTCAAATTAGTATTGTAAAGCTAACAGGGCAACCACTGTCCGTGGGAATAAATTAAAATTTTAGGCATTTAAAGCCTGAGAAGTGAAAGTATAACAAACGAAGAGTGGTACTCTAAACTAGAGTACCATCACTCCAAAAACAGTTACAGCTTTATACGCCGCTTATT
>CALKYB010000025.1 GCA_938003565.1 uncultured bacterium | reverse complement strand
ATTGGGAAATTCTCAGGACTTAGCTTGGTTCGCATACAGATTCTGTGGTTTTTCAACCCTGCCATATTTGAAATATTTTTCTTATTTTCTCACAACCGAAGATTTTTTATCCATCGGATCAGCCCTGCGGTGTTTCTGATTAACACCGAAAACGCCACAGGGCTGATCCTGAAAAATAAATTGGGAAATTCTCAGGACTTAGCTTGGTTCGCATACAGATTCTGTGGTTTTTCAACCCTGCAATATTTGAAATATTTTTCTCATTTTCTGACAACCGGAGATTTTTTTTCCATTGGATCAGCCCTGCGGTGTTTCTGATTCAGCAAAAAGTTTTTTTACAATAGACTATACTCTACTTCCTTTTCAATTCCCTGACTTGCTTCCTTGTCGTGGAGGTAGCGGGTCCGTGCATCACCGAAAACGCCGCAGGGCTGATCCTGAAAAATAAACTGGCGAATTCTCGGGACTTAGCTTAGTTCGCATACAGATTCTGTGGTTTTTCAACCTTGCCATATTTGAAATATTTTTCTTCTTTTCTGACAACCGGAGATTTTTTATCCATCCGATCAGCCCTGCGGTGTTTCTGATTAAAAGTCTTATGAACAATGAACTTCACTACTTTTTAGGTAGCTCTGTGTTAAAAAGATCGAGAATTCTCGCAACTGCCGCTAAATCCTCTTTCAGTAGCGGCCTACACTCCGAGAGAGATGCTTCTATGCTCTTGCGAGTCTGCCTCTCAATGCTAGAGGGTAATTAGGGGAAATCTCTACGAACCAGCAACATACTTAGGCCACCGATTAGTATGCTCATCAAAGGTGAGGCGCACAGTCTTGTCTGAGCTTAGATCTCTAACAAAAATCTGATAGTTGGCTTCATAGTGACTATGCTGGCCATTTGGACAAGCGCTGTAGAGCAAAAACTTGTCAGATTTCTCAATCGTCGGAAAATACTCGTGTCCATAAACTTCACCTCTATCGTGAAGTATCTCTTGCTCACCTGTTTCAATGTTAAAACTACCAATTGCCGAGCCTGCCAAAACATTCTTCTTGGTAACCCAAGCAACTTCCTTAGACTTATTGAAATGGGTTGGTTCACACCCCTTTCCCACTTTCTTTGCTTCTAAATTCTCTAAGTTCACTGACCAAGCAGTCCAGCGACCGCCACGATCAGAGGTGAAAAGTAAGTTTTTACCATCGGAAGATATTCTTGGTTTAACAACTTTTTTGCCCGCAAACTCATTGTCCGAACGAGGAAAGATTAACTTCTCGCCACTACCATCTATATTAATAGCCATAACCCTAGAGCGCTTCACCTCGAAGTAAACTGTGGAACCATCAGAGGAAAAAGTTGGAAAAGTTCCATCAGCAATCTTTCTTGGGTTCTCACCATTGATTCCTACAAGCCAGATTTCACTATCCGCATCTCGATCTAGGGTCTTAGCTTTAGCAAATACCAAGGTTTGTCCATCTGGAGAAACGTCAGGATAAATATCCTGCTCCGCTGAGTTATAAATTTCTTGCTGCTTTTGATTGGAGAGATTAAGGGAATAAATTCCAAAAGATCCAGAGCGATTGGAATCAAATACTATTTGACCTGGCATTAGCTTAGCTAGCTCAAGAATTGAGTTATTCTCAGCCTTGGTAGGAGCTTTAGCAGGAGGAGTTTCAACCTCCCCTAAAACCAAACTCTTAACCGCGGTTAACTTCTCAGCCAAAAAAGCCATAGATCCATTGCCATTAGTAAAAATAATTCCGCCAGTAAGAACTACACCAGTAATTAAAATTGATTTCATATAGTTTGCCATAATTTGCCTCAATTGGGCATCTGAACAAAAACGTTTACTTGGATGAAAGTAAATCTTGTGTGAGAACTTCTTTATAGCTTTGTAGTGGTTTCAGTATACTCTCCCATAGTCAAAACCTAGTTGATTTTGCATATTTTGTGAACGCCAAGTTATCTATCACTGAAATAGGGCCCCTTGGGGAGATTTTTCGAGGGTTAGACTGTTTTTATGACGAAGTTAGAACCTTGCTTGTTAATAACGATAGTCCTTTTTTTGACGAACGAGCGATAAACAATATGGATTTGTTAATAAAATTATTGCCATCCATAGCAAAATTACCTAGTTAATTAATGGGTAAGAAATAGGGTCCATTTTGGGTAAGTTTCCAGTCACCATCGAAAAAGAGCGAGCGCTAGAGAAGCGTATGGATGAGCTTGGGCTAAACGAGTCGGATCTAGAGGAGAAGTTTATTCGAGGCTCCGGCAAAGGTGGTCAAAAGATAAACAAGACTGCCTCTTGTGTTTACCTGAAACATCTACCGACCGGACTCGAAATCAAATGTCAGCAAACCCGCTCTCAGACCCTAAACCGTTACTACGCAAGAAAGGCCCTTTGTGAGCACGTTGAGGAAACAATTGAAGGTCAAAAGTCGAAAAAACAAGAAGAAATTGAAAAGCGTAGGCGACAAAAAAGAAAGCGTTCTAAGAGAGCTAAAGAGAAAATCTTAGAGAAGAAAAAGCAACGAAGCAATATAAAGGTTCAGCGAAAGAATATCGACCCCAGCAGTAGCGAGTAAATAGGGTAGTAAACTCATATAAATTTTGAGTAATTTCATAGATCTTAATAGTTCTTTCCCTTAACTCCTAGAGGTTTTTTTGTTCTTGTTTTGAAAATCAATTATATTTGCCCTTTCTTTTACTATCAAACATGGTTCTCTCGTCTACCTTAGACAGTCATGGTAGACTATCGATACGATGATCAGTGATATCATCTGAGATGGGTGTACTCTAAGGGAAACATTTAATTAGGTGAGTATAGTTTGCAAAATAAAGCCGGTTTAAAATTTGTCCTTTGCTGGGTTGGTTTAACTTTTGTTCTAGGTTTTGCTTGGCCATTGGTAAACTCGCTGACTAAAAGAGCGCTTAGTGGCGATGATGAAAAAGTGGCTAATTCAGCAACTCCTGCTGCTCCTACCTCTAATACTGTTGCTCAAGAGGCAACTAATAACACCTCAAATCAACCAACATCTACCCCAACTCCTCCTGTAGCAAGTGCTAATCCACCACCAGCTGCAAATAATTCACCTGTACCCACTGCGGCTCCTAATAATCCCTATGCGCAGTTAATGGCTGTGCAGGCAAATGCGAGAAAGAAGGCACAAGAGCGTCGCCAGGCCAGCCGCAGCGAAGAATCAACTTCCATTGGTAAGGCCTTTGAGAACATTCATCAAACTGGAGATCCAAGTGAAGGTACTCAAACCAAAAGAAACGCCTATTTTCAGAAACTGGAAGAACAGCTAAAAGATCTTCAAGGCAAAAACAAAAAGTCTCCTCGCCCGAGTAAGAAAAGAAATCCTGAATTTGATGACGATGATTTAGAAGAACTTCCTGAAGAAATTGAAGAGCCTATGGAACTCGAAGGTGATCTTGATGATGAGGATTTGGATAGTTTAGAGGATGAACTTGAGGATGATAACTTAGATCTTCCCTATGACCAGGATGAAGCTCCTTTTTAGAGCCTCGCTCTAGTTATAATGAAAGCTCCACCTATCAATGATGGTATTTAGAAAATATTATAGAAAAGTTCCTACCTGAGAAAGCTTACCCAAAATCATTCCAAGACTAAATAAGAAACCGAACAAAGCAACTTTTGACCACATAATAAATACTCCTTTATTTTTAATAGAACTCTTAGACCAATCCTAAATTTATCGCTGAGTGCTCCAGTTATATGTTAAGTGCCTAAGATTACTTAGATTTTAGGCCTGAAGAATTTTCCGGTTCACTAAAATCGGTATTGCAATGAAACAGATTGAAATCTCTGAATATCATTATAGACCATTTCTCTATAAGTCGACCCTACGCAAAATATGCAAAGGCTCTGGGCGAAGTGCAGTCTCGGTAGAAAAACTATGAATAGCTAGATGTCTGAGATTTTCTGGACAAAACCCACAGTCTTGTAGTCATATCTTGTTATCAGTATGGCCTGTGCCCTAAATAGGCCAATTGTGACAGAATCCATGAAAGATTAAGTGAAGCAATATAATCGCTCAAATTGTCTGGGAGGCAGAAATCTTGTTTAAAAAGATAGTAGACTTATTTGAAACTGAGCAGGAGCTGAATTTAAACCAGGATGGTACTGCCACTAAAGAAGAGCTTCTAGTGGCCTGCGGGGTACTGTTACTTGAAATGTCAGGACGAGATGAAGACTTTGCCCCTGAGGAAGTGAAAACTATTTTCCGAGTAATGAAAGAAAAATTTCAAATTGAAGATGATAACTCCATGATGCAGCTTCTTGAGAAAGCCCAGAATGAAAGAGAAGCTCAAGGAAAAATTGACTCATTTATTGCTGAAATAAATTCCTCTTACTCGCAAAAGCAAAAGACTGTTGTTCTAGAAATGGCCAGGGAGGTAATGTTGGCTGACGGACAAGTAGAAACGGATGAAAAAAAATTCCTGAAGCAAATTGCAGTTCGCCTTCAACTTCCTGATGAAGTATTTAAAAAAATTATTGAATAATTTAATTGAACCCCCGTCCAAGTCTCGAGACCTAAAAATTTAGTAACCAGGATTATTTAATATACTTAAATAGTCTTTTTTCTCGAGGCATCGTTAGATAATGAAATCTAGCATAACCATCAGCTCAATTTGTTTAGCAGTTGCCTGCCTCGCACTCACCCCAAGCCCCGCGTTTAGTGAATCGAGAAGCTTTGGCTCTAGCGGCCAAACATATTCCAATTATCATCCAAAACATCGCAACCATCACAATCACTACGCGAGAGAGTACTCCAACAAATCAAAAAAATTAATGATGAGAAGGAATGACTGGCGTCGGTTCAAAAGAGATCAGCTCAAATTAGCAAGAAAAAAATACCAAGCCAAAAGCAGAAGGCACCTCAAGGGAGTCTACTCCCAGCCTCACCTTTTTGGCGGAATAATTCCAATTAGCGATAGAAATTTTAATTCTTATACCCCTCAGAGAAATAATAGAAAAACTCACAGACAACACTTTCGGAAGAAACACCTAAATGAGCATCTGTATTACGAACTCCCGTTTGTTAAGAAGTTTTAGTAGTAGAAGTAAAAGTAGTT
>CALKYB010000024.1 GCA_938003565.1 uncultured bacterium | reverse complement strand
AGCGTAGGACTCATTGTCTACGAACGCAGCTTCTTGAGCTGTTACACTATTTCTCAAGTCAGACTGAGCTGTTGAGTTAAATGCTCTTGTTCTATACTCAGCAAACTGAGGGATAGCGATAGCTGCAAGAATACCTACAATTGCAACTACAACCAAAAGTTCAATTAATGTAAAACCTTTATTATTTCTCATTTAATTTCTCCTAGCGGATAATTTCCTAATTAACTAATTATTATTTGAGCCAATCACTAACAGACTCAATTGTTTCTCCCCCGGACCTCCTGATTAATTCAGACTTCCCCGAAAAATCCGTTTGTTCAGAGTTGGAAACACTTAATCTACAGCAATTTTGATGCCAATGAGCTTAAATCAGTTCAAAAACCTTAGATACTCAACATTAATTACTACTTTCAGGTACTTATATACTTACCTAGCTCCAGAAAGATTTCTATATATACGGTCAGTTTTCCCCATTTAACGGACAATTCTTGTCACTTTGACAAATTTTGTCGCTAAAATGACATTTTTCGCGGTATTTAGAGCAAATCTCGCTTAAACAACTGACTCTTCACCATCAGGGGCTCCCCTCAGAGCCTCTTTGGCCAAAATATTCGGGAGATTCTCACATCTTCAATAGTATCAATGTGTTAGTGAATTTTGTCATATCCTTGCTAATTATCACTTTAGGAAACCATGATCTTGAACTCTCACGGTATTTAGTTCTATAAGTCCCCTAGGCAATGTTTGTATTGATAGGATCTTAAACCCAATGAGTAAGATATTTAAATTGTTTGGCTTAATTTTGCTGATACTCCCCTTGAGTGCTTGTGACCTAGGCTATTGGTGGCAAAGAGGCCAGCCCCCGGGAGTTGAAACTTTAGTAGAAAGATCTTCAAATCGTCTTGGACAAGCCTTGCTCTCATCGGGTGGAGAAAGAGAAGATGTCGCGGGTATCGCCAAACAACTTCAAGCTACTCTAGAAGGTATATATTCTACAAACACTAACCCCTCATCAAGTAACCCCTCTCAGAAGAAACACCTGGCTCTAGATATCTCCTTGGAGCAAGCAAAAACTAGTTTTTTAGAATTGGAGGGTAAACTCTCTATAGGCTCCAGAGCAGCTTTTGGAGAACTTTCCGGACAATTAAGACGGTTTGTGAAAAAAGCAGAGGCCGAAAATCAGTTTAACTATGATGCCTTTGGCTTATTCGCTGCACGAACTATGTTTTTTCTCTCACGAGAGCTTGTAGTTCCTGCTCCAAACTTTGGCTGAGAAAACCAGCAAACAGAGACTTAACTATTTTTCTGGAAGTCCAAAAATTCCTCGACCATCTCCTTTGATCCTATAATCAAAGGAGAGCGTTGATGAATATCGTTTGGCACTATCTCGGAAATATCTTCCTCTCCAGATGTCGCAAGGCCTCCTGCCTGCTCTACAATCATCGCCATAGGAGCACATTCATACAAGTATCTTAACTTCCCTGATTTATTCTTACTATCCCCAGGGTATAGAAAAATCCCCCCTTTTAGTAGAGTCCTATGGAAATCAGCAACTAAAGATCCAACATATCGATGAGAACATTTCTCACCCTGAGTGTTTCCACTAGTCTTCAATTTTTCAATATATTTACTAGTGCCAGCCGACCAGTTTGGCGAATTAGCCTCGTTACAGCTATAGACTGTTCCATTCTCCGGCATTTTCATATCGGGGTTGGTTAGGATGAACTCTCCAATCGTAGGATCCAGGGTAAATCCAAAAACTCCTTCACCAGTTGTAAACACAAACATAGTACTTGAGCCGTAGATAGTGTAGCCAGCAGCAATTTGATTTTTACCACCTTGAAAAAACTCACTTGGATCACTTTCACTCACTGCTGTTCCAGAGCTTTCCCTTTTATATATTCCAAATATTGTTCCAATTGAAACATTAACATCTATATTAGATGAGCCATCCAAGGGATCGAAAGCGATAATATACTTTGAAAACTGATCTCCCCTAGCAGCACTAATTACACTCTCTCGTTCCTCAGAAACCATTGAAACAAACTGTCCAGATCTTCCTAACACAGCATTAAACACCTGATCTGCGTATTCATCCAACTGTTGAACATCCTCCCCCTGAACGTTCTTCTCTCCTGTCATTCCCAACATAGAAGCAAGTCCAGCTCGATTGACTCCTTGAGAAACCACTTTAGTTCCAAGAGCTATTGCTAACAAAACCTTGGATAAATCACCGGTGGATGATTCACTTCTGCGCTCTGCATCACGGATAAAACTCTGTAAGGTTATAGTTGAAGGGGAAGTAAAATCCATTATCCTATCTCAATTTTCTCATTCAATTAGTAAGCTAAACTTTCGATTTAAAATATCAAACCAACCTAAATAGGCAGCTCAATCACAAAATTGCACCCTCGTGGCTGATTGTCCAACAATCTGACAAAGCCATTGTGATCAGCAACGATGCTGCTCACGATGGCAAGACCCAATCCAGTGCCATTCTTCCTCGAGGTATAATAAGGCTCAAAAACCCTAGACTTCAATCCATCCGGAATACCCGGTCCATTATCTGAGACCGTTAGGACAACCTTAGATCTAGAGGGTTCATGCTTAGTCTTGAGCCAGATTCTTGGCACATCCTTAACACTCCCAGCAAGAGATTCTCTAGACTTGGAATTTCCTACTGACTTTCTAACTTGTGAATCTGCGAAGTATTCTGAAGAAATCATGGCAGATATAGCATTATCCAATAAATTCGAGAGAGCTCGACCCAACTGCTCTCGATCTAAATTCAAATCAGGCAAAGACTCCGACAGGTCTTGCTCAAAAACAACCTGAGAATTTAAGCCCTCAAACAAAGAGACCGTTTCTCTCACTATTTGGTTCAAACTTGTCTCTCGTAGATCAACAGTAGGCATTCTAGCAAACTTAGAAAACTCATTGACCAAACCGCGTAAGACTTCAACCTGCCCCACTATCATCTCGGTGGAGTCAGTAACTAATTTTCGGTCCACTGACGACAACTCCGAAGAGTCAGCACGAGCATCATCACTACCACAAAGTCTCTTCTCAATTCTTTGCGCACTAAGTTGTATAGGAGTCAGAGGGTTCTTAATTTCATGAGCAATCCGCTGCGCAACTTCCCGCCAGGCAGCCATACGCTGAGCCCTAACAAGTTCTGTTAAATCGTCTAGAAGTATTACCCCACCTAAAACTTCACCAATCTCAGAGATTAACTTAGTAATTGTAACATGTAGGTGCACCTCTCCGCCGCTACTATTTGAAATATAAATATTACCCGAGATCAAACGTTCATCAGAGCTAAACAACTTGTCAACCATCCCCTCCAACTTCTCAGCCGACTCCGGACCTAAAAAACTGACAAGACTTTGTCCGGCAAAGAAATTCGGAGGAGCATTCTCTGAGTGAAGTATTCTCGCCGCCGCACCATTTAGAGTTCGAATTGATCCAGAATTGGTAATAGAAACTACCCCAACATCTAAACTCTCCAGTAGGGTTTCGATATAGCGGCGTCTTGAAACTAGTTCGACATTCGTTCTCTTTAGGTCGCTAGTCATAGTATTAAACGAACTAACTAAAAACCCTAGCTCGTCATCCCCAACCTCAGATATTTGATAATCAAGATTACCTTGAGCAATCTCCTCTGTACCTTCAGCCAATTTCTGTATGGGACCAGTTAAACTCTTAGCGAGATAAAACCCTACCCACATAGCGGTAATCACTATTAACAGCATCACCATTACTAATGTTAGTAAATAGCTCGACGCTAGAGGCCGCTTGTAACTATGAAGTTCGCGGTAGTCATCAAAGGAGCTAATTACGGAACTTAAAACACTATTGAGCTTAGGCGGAACAAGATAAGTGGCTACAACAATATAGTTCCCTGAAGCCCCTCTCTCGCCAAATCTACTATCATTGTTATCCAACAACTCCGGTAGTTTTTCTCGAACAGGTCTATACGCTCGAATAAACTCACTCTCCATGAACTGCTCTGGCTGTATGGAGGAAACTCCTTGCCGCGCCTGGCCAAGTAATCCAAGGTCAAGGGCAGGACGAGTTGGCGAGTCAGTCCCTCCGGAGCTTACGCTCGATCTAACCCTAGGTCGACCAGTTTCATCATACAACGCAAGCTCGACTAGCCCGTACTCCTGCTTTTTTCGCTCCAGTAAATTGGCAAGATTCACCTCCAAAATACGAGGATTCTGGGTGGTTGAAATTTTAGAAATGTCGGTGTCCAAAATCTCAAGTTGCTTCTCTAAACGACTCTCAGTTTCCTGGTAATGAAATCTCGCTACTCCAACAGCTCCTTCAACAGTAGAAACAATTTGCGGAGAAAACCATCCTTCCAAAATATTATCAAAAATTCCCTTTGCTGTAAGAAACAACAAACTTGTGGGAACCAGAGAAAGCCCGACAAAAGCAACTATCAATCTCGTTCTTAATCTTGATCCTAAAATATTTCGTCTTCGATCAAGCACCAGCTTAATTACATTTCTGAAAACCAAAAATGTCAAAACCATCACAACTATGATGTTTAAGTTGATTAGAAGGTAAAATCCGAGATTGCTACCAATTGAATGCTTCTCGGCTAGGCTAGGAAGCTGATCCCTAAGCATTGCAATGGCCACTACAGAAAGACTAACCAAGGCGACAATAACTAGAGAAAGGGGAACTTCTCTTTCACTACGCCTATTGTGCTTAGAGCTGGTAGTCAAAACATCTTCCAAAAAAGTTCTTTTCTCGAATCACAAATCATCAAACCTTCTATGACTCGAACTCATGCGGTTCTCTCTTCATCTGTAATTGAGCAATCTCCGGCATTTCAAGACCAAAATACTGCCAAGCTTTAGCTGTGGCCATACGACCACGTGGGGTTCTCTGTAAAAAGCCGCGTTGCAAAAGATAAGGCTCATAGACCTCTTCAATCGAGCCTCGATCCTCGCTCAGTGAAGCGGCTATCGTATCAACTCCAACTGGGCCACCATCAAACTTATCAATAATAGTCCTAAGCACAGCCCGATCCATAATATCCAAACCAGAGGAATCAATGTCTAGAAGATTTAGAGCTTTGTCCGCAACCTCCTTGCTCACCAAACCATCAGCTCTCTGCTCGGCATAGTCACGCGAACGACGAAGGAGTCTGTTAGCTATTCGAGGGGTTCCTCTAGAACGACCAGCTATCTCTCTAGCTCCATCCTTATCAATTCTTACCTCAAGTAATTCAGCTGACCGAAGAACGATCTCAACCATCTGAGAAGTCGTGTAATACTCAACTCTCTCTACAAGACCGAAACGATCTCTAAGTGGCGATGAAATCAAACCCATGCGGGTGGTGGCGGCAACCAGGGTAAACGGTTTTAAATCCAGCTTAACGGAGCGCGCAGCTGGACCCTGACCAATAATAATATCAATAAAAAAATCCTCCATCGCTGGATAAAGGACCTCTTCTACAATTCTCGGCAAGCGATGTATTTCATCAATAAACAATACATCATTCTCTTGAAGGCTTGAGAGAACAGCAGCTAAATCACCAGGCCTCTCAAGAACCGGCCCAGAGGAGGTTTTCATTGAAACACCTCTCTCACCGGCAATAATTGAGGCGAAAGTCGTTTTCCCTAGCCCAGGAGGACCATAGAACAATATATGATCCAGGGTTGATCCTCTTTGAGTAGCAGCACCAATAGCAATTTTAAGATTTTCACGGACCCGATCTTGACCAATAAATTCATCTATCTTGCCTGGTCGCAGGCTATATTGAAATCGGTCCTCAACTCCATGCTTAGCATCAACTAATCCCCGAAAACCATCTTCAAGCTCTTTAGAGGAAACTGGACTAGAGAAAATGTTATCATCAAAATCATTCATGGACAGCACTCTGAAATTAAAAAAATAACAAGAAAAATTATTGCAGCTAACTCAATTTGGACAAGGCATGCCTTAGAAGGTCTCCAGCCTCGATGGAGTTCCGCCGAGACTCCTCAGGTATGTCATGTATAGCTGCCTCTACTGCGGATTCGGCTTGTTCACTAGAAAAACCTAATTTCTCCAAGGCTACAACAGCATCACCCACAGCTCCTTTTTGACTCACCAACTCAATTCGATTACTTAAGCTCCTAGGTAAAGTTTCTCCAGAGTCAAGAAACTCCTCGACTTGCTCACGAAGCTCTATAACGATTCGCTCAGCGGATTTTTTTCCTACCCCAGGCACCTTTTGCAAAACAGACTTATCTTCCAAACTAATTGCCCGAAAAAGTTGATTTGCTCCAACAAAAGAAACTATCGAAAGTGCTAGCTTAGAGCCTATTCCCTTTACTTTCTTCAATAAGAGAAACACTCGCTTATCTACTTTTTCTTGAAAGCCAAAAAGACTAATTGACGTCTCCCGTACGTCAGTATGAATTGCTAATGAAATGTCTGAGCCAAGCTCGAGCGAAGAAGCAAAATCATGGGAAATAAGAATCTCATATCCTACCCCACCAACATCCAAGATTAGAAGATTATCTTCTAACTCAGTAACTTTTCCACTCAGTCGTCCTATCAAAACTCTCTTCTCACTAACTAACTTATCTAAGATTTCTACTCAGTCGTCTCTTCGAAATCAGCATTTGTAAATACATTCATCACGTCATCAAGATCTTCAAGGGTATCAACCAATTTCTGAAAAGATTCCAAATCAGCTCCCGCAAGAGTTATTCGAGTAGACGGCAGCATCTGGATTTCAGCCAACTCAATTTGACAATGCCCATCTAAGGCAGATTTTAAATCATAAAACTCAGCAAGATCAGCTGTCACTTCCCAAATTTCGCTCTCGTCCCCTATATCTTCAGCTCCATTTCCAAGAGCGAGCTCCATTAATTGCTCTTCAGATATCGAATCTTTCTTAATAACAATCAAACCTTTTTGCTGAAAAAGGTAGCTAACACAACCATTCTCGCCCAGATTGCCCCCTGCGCGACTAAAGGCGTGCCTAACCTCACTAACAGTTCTATTCTTGTTATCTGTGACCGTTTCAACCAAAATCGCAGTGCCACTCGGGCCATACCCCTCGTAGCGAACTTCCATCTGCTCTGCAGCCCCTTCTTCTCCCGTGGCCCGCTTTATTGCTCGAGTGATATTATCGTTCGGCATATTCACCGCCCGGGCCTTCTCAATAGCTAAGCGAAGCCTTGGATTGGCATCAGGATCACCACTACCCCCTTGCTTAACCGCTACAGAAATTTCTTTAATACAACGAGTAAAAATTTTACCTCGTTTGGCATCAAGCGCACCCTTTTTACGCTTGATAGTGCTCCATTTGGAATGTCCAGACATAATCCTCGTGCAAACTTTGAACTTTAAATTTAAGTAATACTCGCTCTAAATAACCAAACTGGATTCTGGATAATTAAGAAGAGTAATTCGCTAGTAGTTTAAGCACAATTTACTCGTTATTAATAGCAGGCTCTGAGCTGTAACTAAGCTAAATTAACAACAGTCTGCCCACCAATAACCGCAAGACTTAATGTTTGATCCTAGCGATATTACCGGCGAAGAATTAACCCTTCTAGGGTCACTTTTAGAACTAGTTTCCAGACAAAACAAAACAGAAATAAAGCAAGAAGCCTCAATTCACTAAGAATAAATTCTCAGAAAAATTTTCAGATTAAAAGACTTTTGACAATCGACAGCCCATACTAATCTAGTAAATTCAAATTCTCTTAAATTGTTTACTGTAGTTCAAGGGGTTAATGACAAAACCGATCGAAAAATCTAAGGCCAGAAGATTACTAAGAGGTGGTTTCGCCCTCGCCTCTCTTCTGTTTGTTATGCTGCTGTTTGGTAGTTTCTATATCAAGCATAAAGTTACCTCGGCATTGGAAAAGCGAGTCATCCAAGCAGCCTCGGTGGTAAACTTTCGACCGTTCCAGATTCGACAAGCAATGAGTCTTGAGAATGTTAAATTTTTTAGCCGCCTTGAGAGACTCGGATACAAAGAAACCCAAACACCACCAAAAGGTCCAGGATTTTTCCAGCAAATTGATAGTAAAAATATTTCTATTTTCTTAAGAGAGAGGCAACTCTCCACCGGCGAAATCTTTGAGGAAGAGCTGCTAAAGATCACTTTAGGTAACAATAACCTAGTGCTGAAAATCCTCGACACTAAGGGTCAGAATGCCAAAGACAGAAGTTGGTTGGAACCAGAAGTAATTTCAGTTCTGGGCTCCTCATCAACCCGAAGCGTTAACCCGAAAAAGCTTAGGGAGTTCCCTGAGGACCTCCTAAAGGCTGTAGTAGCCATTGAAGACCAACGTTTTTACTCCCATTTGGGTGTTGATTTAGTAGCGATTCTAAGAGCTGCCTATGCAAATATTAGTTCCGGAAAGATAGTCCAAGGTGGATCCACAATTACCCAACAGCTTGCCAAAAACCTACTGCTGAGCCCAGAGCGCTCCTTCTCGAGAAAAGCTTTGGAGGCCCTTGCTGCAGTGCTTTTAGAAACCTCGTACTCCAAAGAAGAAATTTTAGAATTCTACATGAATGAAATTTTTCTCACCCAAGAGGGAAGAATTGCAGTGCATGGCTTCGGTGAAGCCACTAGGGCCTTCTTCGCAAAAGACGTTGATGAACTTAGTCTCGCAGAAGCAGCCACCCTTGCTGGTTTGATTAAAGCTCCAAGCTCTTACTCTCCACGAAAATACCCTGAAAAAGCATTGCAGAGACGAAAAATTGTCCTGGCAAAAATGTTTGAAGTTGGTGCTATTACAGAAGAGGAGAAACTCAGAGCCGAGAGCGAATCCTTAGTCGTGCAACCTGCTAGAGGTGTTCAACGCCGAGCCCCGTACTATACGGATTTTATTAGAAGGATTCTAAATTTAGATCTCAGCAACCAAGAATCGGTTAGCATAAACACAGGCATTGACGCAGAGTATCAACTTTGTGCAGAGAACGCCGTCAAGTCGGGATTGGAGAAACTAGAAAAATCTAGGTCCAAATCAAAGAATAAAGAAAAACTACAAGCGGCTTTAATCTCCATTGCGCCACAAAGCGGAACTATTCGAGCTTGGGTAGGTGGTAGAAACTACTCCAAAAACCAATTTGATAGAGTAAGTCAAGCTAAGCGCCAACCCGGTAGCGTATTCAAGCCGTTCGTATTCTTAACCGCCTTAGATAAGAAACTAAACAACTACCGAGTTGCCAGAACTACCAGCTTGCTAGAAGATAGTCCTATTCAAATTGATATGCCAAATTCTCCCCCATGGTCCCCAAAGAATTACGATGGTGACTTCCGCGGAGAGGTAACACTAAGAGAAGCCCTGACCTTCTCTCTTAATGTGCCCACCGTTAAGTTGGCTCAAAAAGTCGGCATTCCCTACATAGTCCAAACAGCTAAACTATTTGGAATGGGCAAGGATCTTCCCCACGTTCCGTCCATAGCGCTTGGCGCAGGAGAGCTTTCGCCTCTTGAAGTTGCAAGAGCATATGCCGCTATCGCAAATGGTGGGGAGATGATTACCATCACTCCTATAGTTTCAATGACTTCGCCAAACTCTTCTAAAGAACTATATAAAGCGCAAAGTGAATTTCAAAGGGTTTCCTCACCGGCAGCAACATTTGTTCTTACCAACATACTTCAATCAGTAGTAGAGAGTGGAACAGGCCGAAGAGTTAGAAGCCTTGGTTACAGAGGGCCAGTGGCGGGTAAAACTGGTACGAGCAACGACTCACGAGATGCTTGGTTCGCTGGGTTCACTCCCAACTTACTAACAGTGGTATGGGTTGGCTACGACGGCAACTTCAAAACCAAGCTAACTGGCTCCTCTGGGGCAGCTCCAATCTGGGCTGAGTT
>CALKYB010000023.1 GCA_938003565.1 uncultured bacterium | reverse complement strand
TCCTCATTCTATTAGCTCCTAGACAGCAAGAGGACATTCTCTAGTGCATTTTCAAGTTTTAAGTCTATTTCCAGAACTATTTGAGACATTCTCCAAAACCGGTCTCTTCGGTAAAGGAGTAGAGTCTGGAGCACTAAGCCTAGAGGCTACCCAACTAAGAGACTTCGCTATTAACACTCAAGGACAAGTGGATGACACACCTTATGGCGGCGGATCGGGAATGGTATTGCGAATTGAAACTGCAGATAAAGCCATCGCTTCGGTTAAAAAATCGAGGCCAAAAACTGTAGTTGTCTCAATGACACCACGGGGTAAGCCGATGTCTCAAAAGTTGGCTCGAGAAATTGCCTCAAAACACAGCTCTCTTTGTATTCTTTGCGGTCGCTATGAGGGGATGGATGAACGAATCGCAGAGCAAATGGTCGACTATGAAGTATGTATGGGAGACTATATCACTATGGGCGGCGAAAGCCCGGCGATGGTTTTTATGGAAGCAGTAGCTCGATTAGTGCCAGAAGTTCTAGGCAACCCAAAATCCCTCGAGCGAGAATCCTTCGAAGATGGGCTCTTGGAACACCCGCAGTATACCCGCCCCCCAGAATACAATGGAGCAATGGTGCCAGAAATTTTGAGTTCGGGCAACCACCAGGCAATCCAAGAGTGGCAAAGCAAACGAAGTTATGTCGACACTTACACTAGACGCCCAGATTTGGCGCGGAGTTTACCCATTTCCGTGAAACGAATCTCAATCGCTCTGGTTCATAGTCCAGTTTATAACAAAGAAGGAAAAGTCATTACCAGCTCACTTACTAACTTGGACATTTCAGATATCGCCAGGTCGGCTAAAACCTACGGTGTTGACCAATTTTATATTGTTCACCCGGCAAAAACTCTTAGAAGACTGGCTGGTAAGATTTGTGATCATTGGAATGAGGGCTACGGAGCGGAATATAATCCTAATAGAGGAGAAGCACTTCAACACATAAAGTTAGTACCAATCCTTGATGATGCGATTTCTGATATGGAATCTAAATTCTCAGCCCTTCCCCACCTCGTATCCACAAGCGCAAAACCTAGCCCAGAGAATACAAGTTACAATAAAATGAGGCGCTTGATTGCTGAGGATAAAACCCCTTTACTTATCGTCTTTGGAACCGGCTGGGGCTTGACTGAAGAGTTAATGAACCGAGTTCAACACAACCTCCAACCAATCGATGGTTGGACTCCCTATAATCATCTATCAGTGAGGGCAGCAGCAGCTATTACCCTTGACCGCTTACTTGGGAAACCTTAGGGAACTTCCCGCTACCTGCGTCATTTGCGAGAGGCCAAAGACTTTAGGTTGAAGTATCTGTAGCTATTTAAAGACTTTTTAGAACCCTAACGAATACTTCTCCCCTAAAACTAGCTTTTTCATCCTTAGTAAATTAATATCCTAACTCTGCTCTCTATTACTATATATACGGGTTGTATCTACACTTGTTTTATCAATTTTTTTTCCAACTGGAGAGAATTATGGCTATTCCAGCCAACCTATTCATGGGAAAGACTCGGGAATTCGACAATCCCAAAAATGCAGTTCGTTTTTTAAGGACCATTTATGGTCAAGTGCAGGAAAATGCAAACAAAGCGGTTACCGCCTTGGAGCAGAGCGCTAATCCGGCAGATATCGACTTCAACCTTTTGTATCCAATGATTGGCTTCGATATCCCTGAAACGAATCCCAACATTCCCCCAGCGGCAGCTTTCGGTTTTTGCCGTGAGGTTGCAAAACGCTCAGGAGCCCATGTAGCAACTATCACCCGACCGGATATTTTCGGTAAATATCTCGAAAGTATGATTGGAAGTGTTATGGAGGCTCACGGGGTGAAGGCAATTGTCGGATCTAGCCGACTAGAAGTTCCACCTGAATATATCCCTGGTGTTGGCGTCATTAATTCAGAATTTCGTCCCTATTTCCCGCCGCAGAATATGCGGGTAATTAGAGAAAGTAACCGTCATCCTGATGGCAGCTACCCACTTGCTTTCTTCAGTGGGCTCGAAACGGATCTCAGTCTCGACAGACTGCTGCATTACACAGGAACCGACCCGAGCGAATTCTGCCCGGTGATATTCTGCGTCAACTACAACATGTTCCTTCAAGCTTTTTTGAAAATGTACGAGGGTGACGATGATGTTGAAATAGTCCAGTCATTTGAAGGTAATAGTGATGGTAAGCATGGACCGCAAATGCCAGCTGTGCACGTGAAGCGAAAAAGGAAACCCAGTATATCAATGGTCAACATCGGTGTGGGGCCCTCGAATGCATCAAACTTTGCACGACATGTAGCCGTACTTCGGCCTGAGCTCGTAATGATGCTTGGCCACTGTGCAGGCCTACGTGAGACTCAAAATACGGATCGCTACATCCTTGCTGACAACTATTACCGAGATGATAAAGTTTCCCACATATGGGTAGCACCAAATATCGCCATTCCGCATGGTACGGAACTTAATCAGGCAATTCGAATGGCACTACGAAAAATCCGAAATCTCAAAGGTGACGAACTCCGACCGCATCTCGAGTCTGGAACAGTAATCACTACCCATGAGCGGAATTGGGAACTTATTGCAGATCTCTGCGATCTTTACGCTGACGATCACGATCGCATGTGGGAGCCAGGCGGTATAAATGCGCTTGCAGTGGATATGGAAAGCGGCACCCTTGCGGCTGTTTGCTACCGCTTCGCCACCCCGTTCGCAACGCTACTTCGAATCACAGACCGGCCAGCTCATGCAGATCCCAAGGGAGCAGAGAGTGCACAGACTTTTTATGACGCCTCAATTGAAGAGCACATAAGGGTCGCTATCCGAGCCGCAGATAGCGCGCTAGTGCACCCCGAACGTTTGCACTCACGGAAGTTTCGTTCGAATGTCTCTCCAGCCTGGCGCTGAGGAAACCTTAGGTTAGTCACCCTAAAGAGCTGAACTTTCGGTGCTTTAAATTATAAACAGGTTCTATTTGTAGGTACACCCACCAAACCACCAACATGCTCGAGCCCTCAGGTCCTAAATCATTACTGGTGGGGAAAAGCCTGAATTAAGGCCTTAAACTCGACTCTCAAATTAGTTATTTCGAGGCTCCAGGTAGAGATCATACCCATTTTATCAAGTCTTAGCGGCAACTTAAATTTTAGCTCAATGATTAAATCACACTGTATAGAGGTATTCTCATAACCTACCCATCGACTAGGAAATGAAGGCTGTGATTTCTTTCAGTTTGTCCTTCCCTAAGTTTAAGTCTGAAATTAATCATTTGGAGTATAGAATGAACCCACGAAATCTTTTTGCATCTCTACTAGTATCATTATTTTTCAACTCCACTGCATTCGCAGCTGAATGTATAGACACTGACGGAGATGGATGGGGATGGGATGGGACGAGTAGTTGTGAAATGCCTTGCGTGGACAACGATGGTGACGGTTGGGGATGGAATGGAACGAGTAGTT
>CALKYB010000022.1 GCA_938003565.1 uncultured bacterium | reverse complement strand
TCAAAATTCGAGTAACGTTTATTCTGCTGCTTGGAAGGAGCCCTCACTTTCGCTTCCAAGCAGTAGCTATAGAATTTTAGGTTTTTTTGTCTCCTCGAAGTTACGTGACATCTGGCTCGCTAGATTCAGGTGTCACGATAACTAAAGCAGGAGACTGATTATGTCAGTTGTTATTTTTTGTGCCTCAGATGTGCCAGGCGTTGTTTCTGCCTGTTGCTCGTATAGGTATTACGCCGCTCAGAAAAAAGAAGTATCAATTGTCTCAGGAGCGGATCTAACCGGAACCCCCAAAGTGTTTTGGCTGAGTACTTTTCTCAACTACGACTTCAATGGTGTGGAAGAGATTCTAATTACCTTCCTCCCTTTTCTGCCGGAGAAAAAAAACGAAAAAGAGAAAGTCAGTAAGCGAATATCCGCTCTTCGAAAATCTGGAGTGGAGAAGTTAACTGTAATCGATATTCACCGCTTTATTTTCGTTGACTATAAAACCCTCCGTGATGCTGGAGCCACTGTGGTGGTTGACACAGGCTTCTTAACTGCGTTTATGGGGGAGCCAGATGAATACACAGTGAAGTATTGTCGGCTGTCAATGATTCTTGCAAGAGAGAAAGCAGTCCAGCCTTGCACAGAAGAGGAGGAAGCTTTGGCTGATCAGTTACGATTCTCTTTAGCAAATGATCATCAAGCTACTAGGGATAGAATACGAACTGATTGCCTTGATGGTTCCAATGCTATTCCGAACTATGGACAGTCGAAAGTTGATTTTCGAGGTAAGGTTAGAAGTGTTCTACACTTGGAGACAGGTCATCCTTTAGGTTCCTTGTTTTGGTATGAAACTAACTTTCCGTCAGAAAAAAATACTTTATATACGGTCGGAATTGAACCTCTAGCCTCGGGGCAGTTTGCTGTATGGGTATTAACTGATTGGCAAAGAAACGCTATTCCGGCTTCTATTCTTCTTGATTCGAAAATGAAGGTGGGGCATGACAATGCCTTTCTTTTCGATATCTTTAATAAAGAACGCAAAGCACAGTCTGCTGTGAATCAAATAATTCAGCTTTTGAATCAGGAAAATAAGCTGAAGACTTCAAGAAAAAGAAAACGACGTTTTGCTAACCTAGCTGTTTTAATAGCTTGGATGTTTAGTAAAATTGACATTCCTCCATGGCTTACACAGCATGGGTGGTGGCATGTACAACGAGTTTATTCCCATGTTTACACAATTTCATCCTTGTTTAGTTTGACAGAGGAACAGGAAAGACTATTGTTTTTTGCAGTAATTTTTCATGACTTGGGGTATATGGTTAACCAAGCGCTGGGTAAAGATTACCCCGATACTGAGGTTAGAAAAAACCATCACCTTTACTCAGTTGAAATTATAGAGGCTTGGGAAGATCAAGGAATGTTTGAAGGGCTTCTTTCTTTGGATGAGTTAGAAAAGGTCAAACTGATTTGTGAAAGGCATCGAAAGAAGACTGGACTAACAGAAAATCCTGAACTAGATCACTTGATACTTCTTTTTCGTCTTTGTGATGCTCTTGACACAACATATCAACGAGCTATTTTTAACGATCGAGGTCAACATTACACTGAGTTGCTGGAAACGGAGTTTGATATGGACCGTGATCCAGAGCATTGGGATGGTCATAGAGCAGTCCTGGGAGTTAAGATGACCTCTGAGCTTTTGGAGGGCGAAGTTCCATCCTATACCTTTCAGTTTATTGTCACTGATTTTCGTTTAGGCGGTTTCAAAATTGAAGATCTTAGAGCTGAATCCTTTTTGCTCAAGAAAGCCTTAGAAGAAGATGGGATTCCTTTAGAGGTTGAGCACACCGTTGTTGAATCAAAAGTGGATTGGCAGGGTGTTGCTTTTGCCTAAATCAGATTTCTATTTAGAGTTTTAATCTATAGCTACCGCACAATTTTATGATGGGTGGGTTAGAGTATGAGAATTTAGAATTAATCGTGTAGACTATTGTAGTAAAAACCATTTAATTTATTAGGCCGCTACCGTCTGATCTTCTAATGCCGCCGCCGTTTTTCTTTCGGCTGCCACTCTGAGTTTGAGTTTGTATCGATTGTGGAATGCTTCAGCTTGAGAGGGATTAAACCTCTCTGCGCGATGTAGCCATTTGGTTATAAATCCACAATCTATGTAGTTCTCTGAGGAGTCATTTTCTTGCGCCCACTTTAGCAAAGGCTCTCCATCTTGGTGAGAGTCAATTAGAGCTAAGACATTGTCTATGATCAAGACAAATCGAATTCCAAAGCTTCCAGAATCTTTTTTCATAGTGATACGTTCATGCGCGGAAAATTCCGTAATCGCGACTAGTATTTCCCTTTCAAAAGGCCAAACTCTTAGGTCTTCACCGTAGAGACAGATTCCACATGCCAAAAGGTGGCAAAGAAACTCATCCGAATCGGGGCGGCCTGTATAGAATTCACTCAAGCTGTTCTGCAAGCAGTGTTCGAACGACTTTTGGAAGTCATTATCGACTGGTCCTTGAAATTTTTTCAATTGCAACCTCCCGGTAAAAATTTACCTGTCTAATTAGGAACAACTAGAACAGCGTTACGTTGTGTGAACCCCGGCTCAAGTTGTTCCTAATTTACTAAAAACCCATATTCTAAATTCTCGACTATTATTATAGCTAATCGGTGATCAGATACAAGGTTTCGGCAAAAAACTACCGTACAATTGAATAAAGGTTTTTTCGGTCGGTTGTAAGGCTTAAAAGGTATTATCCACTTCCACCCACACAAACCCCATTAATCAACTTCTGACCTATACGTGCACAGGCTGGACTTGCTTCCGGGATACAAGATTTATTCCCGTCCCATCCCCATCCATCTCCGTCTGAGTCAATACAGGGTTTAGCAGGGGGTAGAGTGGTCGTAGTACTAGATTTAGGATCAGTAGCATTATCGATTTCAGTTCCTACTTCAGAGAACGTCTCTTCTATTTCTAATTCCAATCTAGTCTGCGCAGCGGCAAAGTGAGCAAGTTGTTCAGGACAGAAATTATACCGAAGGAGCCCGGTTGTAGTAACCCAGTAAGGAGTCTTGGTGTCGCTTTTGTCTTCGTGCAAAGAGCACCAGTTTTCAAAGCTGATGTAGGCAGAAGTATAGTCGCTGCTATCAATATACAAATGATGAATTTTGAACTTTCCTTTATTTGTCTTGCAGTCTCCGGTGTCAACCAACACATTTTCTCCTTCGGCGTTGATGACCATGAATCTTCCTTTGAGTTTTACTGAGTGGCCAAAGTCTTCATGAAGAATCGGATGGCCGTGGATTACCTTCAATCCATCAACTTCGGTAGGGGTAATAGAATCTGCCATCTTAAAAT
>CALKYB010000021.1 GCA_938003565.1 uncultured bacterium | reverse complement strand
ATACAAATATTAATTCTCTTTCACTGACTGTGAATTTTCACCCTCTGAGGCATCCGCTAACACTTTTTTACTGAATTGTCTCTTATCACCTGCATAGGGGATGAGTTCTGCAATAGACCAATCGTTGACCGGATGGGAACCAAGCTGCCTGAGTCTAATACGCTTCACTAACTGTGGGCGAAAGAAAAACTCCCAAACCTGTCTAGACTCTGAGAAGATATCCATTCCTCGACTATCAAAATTGCTACACCACTTACCCTGAGGATCCTCAAGGTCAATCACTAACTGTGAGGCTATATCATGAGCCCAAAATCCGAGATCCATATCAATCCCACTGATTAACACAGGTTCCTCAAAAAGTATCTCCAAGTCCATTTCAGAATTCTGAGGGCCTCCATACTTCCAACGAGTTCCAGAATCACCGTCAATTAAAGCAGGCAAATCTTCAATATTTCCTGAAGTGCTCAACTGTTCCACTCTAAGCTCAATAGGCTCACCACGCTCCGATCGGGGCACAACCCAGTCTAGAATCACATATCCACCAACCTCAGTCTCTCGAAAGGTAAATCCCCTGGCCGCCAATTCACTCTTCACTTTTACCGACTGAGCAGGAACTAGCACATATACATCCTCTTCGCGTACTCCACGCGCTCTCTCATACTCGGGTATTCGAATTGTGCCTGGTTGATCGAACCTACTAAACGTAACCTGCTCACGAGTTTCGAAGGCAACTCTATATCCTATCCAATAGTTGGTGATAATATGATTGTAATCATGCTTCTCTAACCACTCATAAAGCTCATCATGGCTACGACTAACCCGTTCTCCCTCGTATACCATTGGCTCACCTGGGAGATGGACCTGATAAACAATTCCATCTCTCAAACTATCTGTGGAATTGACATAATTAGAAGCCAAATTGAGAAGAATAAACGCTCCTACAAATACACTGGACGAAATAATTCCCAGGTAACGCCGAATCTCAGCGGCAGCCACTCCCACCACAATAAACAATACGGAGTAAATGGGCAGTAAATACCTTGGAGATTGACTCAGCCAACCAAACTGACTTAAACAGAAAATAAGACCCACTGATAAAATAAATAGTAACGGTAAAGAGAAGGGAGGAACATAACTGTCATCTTCTGTATCGTTACTTCGAGCCACCCGCAGTCGTAACCACCGAAAAACATAAAAGGTGAGGGCAACAAGGTACAAACCAATTGCAACCAAACTCGAATTTGGCAGAAAATCAACTACCGACCATGCTCTTCTACCTCCAAGCAGAATTGGTAAAGCTTCTGTAGTTAATCCGTCGAAGTGCTCTAGAAAGACTTCACTGTAGAATTCACTGACTCTACCCTTAAACCCAGGGTTCTCCGCACTACTTTCCTCTATAGCTTCAGCCGTACCTCCGAAAAGGGTTTTAAATGATCCAAATCTAGGAGTCGAAGTAACATTTTCATACCAGAACGGTAAGCTTCCTACGACAAAGAACAACCCACACATCACTGTAGCCCCAACAACAGGCCAAAAACCTTCTCGATAGAGCAAAACTAAACTTGCTAAGGCGTAGATAGCCACAGCATAAAAAATAATTTGATTATTCACCCACCAACCGAGCCCAAGTAGGAGCCCTAGAAGACATAATTTGAAGGTTGTAGTTTTCCATATCACTCGATTGGCTACTAAGAGCGACAAGCTACCGATAAGCACTAGTTCAATAAAACCACCCCGAGCTTTCACACTCCAAAGAGTTAAAAACTGAGGCGCAACGGCGGCAAGCAAAGAAGCAACCCTGGCACCGTATCTAGTAGTGTAATCTTTAGCTAAGAAATAGGTAACAGCTACAAAGACCAAGGAAATCAAAAAAGGTACCAACTTTAGTGACTGATTTGAAATACCAAACAATTCAAAGGAACCAGAGACCAACAAAGCCTCTAAACTTCCTAAGTAATTCTGACCATAATAAAAGATTGGTACCTCAGCACCTTCGTTTATATGCTTAGCCATTAACCCAACAATGGCTTCGTCAGATTCTATTCCAAAATTAGACTTATGAAGAAGGGCCAAACGAGGAATCGCAGCAATTAACATTACTGACACAACCCAACACAAATCACCGATCAAATGAGATAGGTGATAAGGATTATCTTCATCTACTCGAGATGAATGACTTAGGGGTGGGGATTGATTTACTAAACTCTTCCCAGGCTTCGACGGTGAGTCTTGCTGCTCTCTTCCAGGAGAACTCATGAGCACGTTTGATTCCGGCAACACTTACTTCCTTTAATTTGCTAGGCGCTTTTAAGAGACTTTGAACTGTCTCAACCCAAACACCAATGTTTTTATCCTCTAGTAAGTAAACTCCCTTCTCACCATGCAAAGTCCCATCACTCAACTCAGGCATAGATGAATTATTACCCGCGACAACGACAGTTCCAGCGGCCATGGCTTCCAAAACTGGAAAACCAAAACCCTCATAAAGACTAGGGAACAGAAAAAGATCCGCTGCGCGATAAAAAGAGACTAGATTAATATCGTCAACAAATCCAGCTTCAATTACCTGGCTCTCAAGTCCATAGTCCAAAACCCTCGTTTTAAGCTCTGGGTACTCCCGCTGACTGGAAAGGTCCCCTCCCAAAATCAAGAAAGGCGGCTTCTCCATTGAATAAACCAGCTCTTTCAAAAGGTCTACTAAAAATAATACATTCTTTCTTGGATCGATACCCCCTAGGTAGGCAAGCACCGTTGCATTTTCAGGAATTCCATGTTCTCTCCTAAATTCAGTAGAACCAGATTGATCGTCATTATTTTCAACTCGTTCAATAAACTCTCGAGACACCGCCAGAGGAGTAACCGCAATACGAGACTCCTCAATTCCCAACATTTCAATCAAATCTCGCTTTGTCGATTCCGAAATAGCAATCATTCCCAAAGCCTTTGAAATTGCCCTAAGTTCTAAACTTCTAGCGAGTTTATATCTTGGAGAAAAAGAATTCCTTCGATAAAGCTCTGGGAACCGTAGTGGAATCAAGTCCAAAATGGACAATACAGTCGGCCTTTCCAGACCGACCACCGGAGCATCACCGTGAGCAAAAAAATGAATTAAGTCAAAATCCTGTTTCGCCAAGGCCCTGGGAAGAGAACAGTGAGTATTAAGAGTTCCTTTGGCTAGTGGCGAGAGCTCAATGCAACTAGAGACCAAACCTGGCTCAAAAAGTTCAGAAGCGCCAAGCCGCAAAAATTCCAGGCTCGTTCCTTTAGCGGCATGCGGCAACTCCTCCACTAGTTCTCTAACATAGCGGCCAGTGCCACGATGGAAATGGGATTTAAACCCTGGCTCAAGAGCTCGCAAATCAAGAGCTACCTTCATTTTGCAACTTTACTCTTTTGCCCTCTTTGATCTTCTAAGAGCAGGCTAAATAAACTCTTTTCAAATCGATCCAAAGAAAATTGTCCTACCTGTTCTCGCCCACTGCGCACCAGATCCTCCCTAAGACAGTCGTTATCTAAAATCTCCTCGAATAATTCCGCAACAAGGGATGGGGATTTATTCTCTACCAAGACTCCAGCTGGGCCAAGGGTTGTAGGAATTGCACTACTATTAAAAGCCACAACAGGTGTCCCAAAATACATAGCTTCTAGTAAAGGAACACAGAATCCTTCGTGCTCACTCATACATAAATATATGTCAGAAATCTCATAATAAGCCTTAAGTTCTTCATCACTAACTGCACCCACAAAACTTACACCGTCCTTCAAACGCAACTCTCCTACAAGATTACGCAACTCAAGAGAATAAATTTCACAATCCGTATCACTTCCAATTAACCAAAGATGGCTTTTGCTATTAATCTTATGATAGTAAAAATAAAATGATTTTATAATATCTTCGATACACTTATTGGGAGCTAAGCGACCAACATGTAAGAAATTCTTTTTACCACTTCCCGCTAATATTCCCTTAATGCCAACGTTACCCTCGATGTTCCACTTGTCACTATCGAAAGGAAAGTCCAATACCTCAGAATTCCCTATTCCAACCGCGGCCAACTCTCCCCGATTAAACTCTGAATCCGATAAGACCAAATCAGCCTTTGAGGCTACTTTAGGAAGCTCTTCTAGACCTAAAACCAAATCGTCATATACTCTTCGATTATAAGAAGAAAACCACGCTGCGGGAGTTAAGTTATGAAAAAGAAATATTCTACGGCCCGAGTTAAAATCGGAAAATACTTTATTCAGTGGGGAGCCTAAAGAGTAATGAAGCAAAATATCGGTAAATTCGTCACTTCTAAATTCAGAAATATTGGAGCAAAACTTCTCAACTTTTGGGTGTGCATGAAGACAAAATATTTTGCTTGAGTATCCACTCTTGCCTAGGAGCCGATCAATTGTAAGTGTTTCGGAAGATATAGCATCCCCATAACTCAAAGTATGAACTAATTGTGCAAAACTTCGTTTCATGAAAGCCCTAACTCCTACTAAACCAACTCCGCGAATTCATCGCGACATTTGTTAAATACCCAATTCCCCAAGACAAACGTAACCACCGCAAACAAAATCCCCAAACACACCTCCATCGCCCCAGGAGAAACACCCTCTAAAAATATACGTCTATACATGATAGTGTAGAGGGCAACCGGGTTAAGGTAAATTGTTGGTTTAAATTTATCTGGAATTGTAGCGACTGAGTACAGAATTGGACAAAGAAAGAACCAAAAAGTCATTACATTCCCCAATACATGTTGAACATCTCGAAACTGAACGTTGAGCGCAGAAAACATCAATGCAAGACCTGCGAGAAATATTAGTTCAATAAAAACAACCAGTGGAAACCAAGCCAAACTCAACTGCGGCATTACACCCGAGAAAAGCATAAATAATATCAGAACTGGTATCGCCAAAAGAAAGTGGACCAAATTGGTGAGCACTGAAACCAAAGGTAATATATGGGGTGGGAAAAGTGACTTAGTAATTAAGTTGCCACCTCCACTAATCGAACCCACAGATTCGAGCAATCCACTCGAAAACCAAAGCCAAGGCAAAAGACCAACAAAGAGAAAGAGAGAATAGTTCTCTATGGAGTCAAAGCGCATATAGTAGAGAAAAACAAAGGAGTAAACCGCCAGAAGGCATAGCGGATTTAAAAAAGACCAGACAAACCCCAATATAGATCCTCGGTATCTGGCTCGAAGATGCCTCCCGACCAGAGCCAATATAAGTCCTCTGTATTTCCAAAATTCTAAGAGGTTGCGTTTCATTTCAACACCCCTGAGGATTTTCGCTCTAAAGATGGCGTTTGGGTGTCGTAAGCTACCTCAAACTCCCAACTTCGCTTAGGACTAAAAAGTCCTTGTAGTTTAAGTTTGGATCTTATGGAAAACTTATGGGTCATGTGATGATAGTCAAAGGGTGCACCCGTTTCAGAATGAGAGGCAACATCCAAATAATACGTTCCCTCCAGCAAACCTATTCTATCTAGCTTATATTTAACGACCCCTTCTAAGGGAAATTCGGCTGAGGAATCTTCAAAATCCGGTAAAGGTACATCCACTTTCTCAATCTCTGTATTATTTCCATGGACTACCAAACCATCGCCGCGAAGAAGCCCAATCCCAAAAACCAGGCTACTAACAGCTTTATGAATTTGATATTTCAAAACAATCTCTACTGAATCTTCTTCCGAAAATATCCAGGAAGTATCTCCTGAAGAATTAATCATTTTAACGTCAACTATCTCAACCTTACGATTTCCCCAGCGCTTATCCCCCTCACCTGAACCTTTATCAGAATGCTCACTAGCTTCCTCAGCACCTGAAGAAGTTTCGCTCTCAACTGATAGAGAATTCTCTGAATCCAAAGCTTTCCCTTCCTTGTCGGTCACTGCCGCAAGATAGGAGTCAATCACTCGACGCGGTGTTCCCCTTTCCCTAACCACCCCTCCTGTTAACCAAACTGCCTCGTCGCACCATCTTTCAACCGAATCTAAATCGTGGGTCACGAGCAAAAGCGTTGTGCCCTTTCGCTTCAACTCACTCACCGTCTCTCGACACCGGTGAACGAAAGCTGCATCCCCCACGGCAAGAACTTCATCTACTAACAAAATGTCTGGCTCTGTGTGAACTGCCAAACTAAAACCAAGGCGCATATACATCCCCGAAGAGTATGTACGAACTGGATCATCAATAAATTTTTGGAGTTCAGCATAGGCGACAATTTCATCAACCCGAGACTCTATTTCTCTCTTTGAAAGTCCATACATAATGCCCCCCA